>CAYWJL010000027.1:0-12347 GCA_964458145.1 uncultured Desulfovibrionales bacterium
ATCCCGACCTGGGCCGAGCGACTCGAGCAGGCAGGTCCCACGGCCACAGACAGCACGCAAGGAGCCATGCCGAGCGCCTGGCAGTCCATCGCCGGGGAAGAACCCGAACTGTTCGGGGAACTCCAACACCGTTTCATCACCAAGACCCATTACCTGCCCGCCCTGGAGAATATCCTCAAAAGTACCGGTCTGGGAGAGAATCTGTTCTCGGCCCCGCTCCAGGAGGTGCTTTTCTCCACAGCAGTGCAGCACGTGCCCACAGGTGCCGGGGGCATCTTCAAACGTGCTCTGGAAAATCTCGACCCGAGTGATTCCACCAATGTGACATCACGCCTCATGGATCAGATCTACGCAATCAGAAAAACGCAATTTTCCAGTTCGTCCAGCCAGGTTCAGGCTGCCGTCAGCAACCGTCTGACACGGGAAGCGCTTCTGGCCCACAATCTTCTTGATTCCATGCTCGGGTGACCTCTCTTCCGTACCCGATCCTGGGCCCCTAAAAAAATATGTTCTTGTCTCCATCCCCATGACCATGTAGCATCCATTACCATATAGTTTATGTTTCACTGATCAAGGAGACGCTAAGCCATGCACAAGACCGAACTCGTTGCCCTGCTTCAGGAAAAGACAGGCGGGTCTCCTGAGGAAACCCGCAAGACCGTCAACGCCATGATCGACATCATCACGGAAAGTCTGGCCGAAGGGGACAAGATCCTGCTCCCGGGTGTGGGCTCCCTCAAGGTGGTGGACAAAACCGAGCACAAGGGGCGTCATCCACAGACCGGCGAGGAGATCACCATTCCTGCCCACAAGGCGGTCAAGTTCAGTCCGGGCAAATTCCTCCGGGAAACGGTCAAGTCCCTGGATTTCATCACCCGCAACGTATGATTCCTCTCTTCAAAGCAATCTCCTTCCTTGTTCCTCGGGGCGGGCCATGACGAACTGGTAGTCGTTCACATGCCCGCTCCTGAATCCCTCCTCGCAACTCACCAGATAATAGATCCATTTCCTGACAAACCTGTCGTCGAAACCGAGATCGCGGACCCGGTCCAGATGACGTTGAAACCGCTTTCTCCAGGCGATCAGTGTGGCCGCATAGTGCAGGCCCAGACTCTCGGCGTGCATGATGTTCAGCCCGGTATGCCCGGTCAGAACCCGGGCGATGCGGGTCAGGGACGGCAATGTCCCGCCGGGAAAAATGTGTTTGCGAATCCAGCACAGACTGCGGCGATAGATTTCGTAGTGCCCGTCCTCGATGGTGATCGTCTGGATGACACACCGTCCTCCCGGTGCGAGCAGTCTGTCCACGGCTCTGAAGAATCGCGGATGAAATCCGTGGCCCACCGCCTCGAGCATCTCGATGGAAACGACGGCATCGTAGGTACCGGTGACAAGCCGGTAATCCTCCAGCCTGATGTCCACAAGCGAGGCCAACCCTGCATGGTCGATCCGCTCCCTGGCCAGCCGATATTGTTCATGGGAGAGGGTCACCCCGGTCACTCTGCATCCGATGGTCCCCGCCGCAAACAGGGCAAACCCTCCCCAGCCGCCGCCGATCTCCAGAACATGATCCCCAGGCCCGATCCCGGCCTTGCGGGCAAGGGTTGCGTACTTGCGGGTCTGGGCCTCGTGCAGGGGTTCATTCTTTTCAGGATCTGCAAACATGGCGCAGGAATAGGTCATGGTCCTGTCCAGAAAGGTGCGAAAAAAATCGTTGGAAAGATCGTAATGCGCCCTGATGTTCGAGGAACTCCCGGGAAGGGTGTTACGATGCAAAGGACCTCGCAAGGTGCGGCCAAGACCCAACACCATCTTTTGCAACCACCGGAACCCGCGTGGCCACGGGCTCAATGAAAGGGTCGATCTGTTGGCCAGAAAGAACCGCAGAACCGCATTGAGATCGTCCGAATCCCAATCCCCTTCCATCCAGCCTTCCCCGAGCCCGACATCCCCGTTCACGACCAGCCTGATGAACACCGAAGAACAACCCACACGCATCACAGCCCGGTACCCGCTATCATCCCGCCCGAAACGCCTCGTGGAGCCATCCGGAAACACCATGTCCAACCGCCCGTTTTCGGCCTTGTTCAACCGGGCAGCAACCAGGCTTTGACAGAGCGTATCGATGACCTTTTCCCAGCGTCGTTGTCGCCGCCTGATGGTCAACGAACTCATGGGGCGGGGCTTACCATGGAAGGTGGCCCGTTTGAGCCCCCAGAGTCGTCCTGCCTCCCAGAGAATCCTCGGCCATGTCAGCTGCGGGCTCACGGGAAGACGGAGATTCTCCCGAATGATCCCCAGCGCGGTCATGGGCACCGGACTGCTCGCCTGATCCAGCCTGACCCGAAAAACTTCCCGCCCGTCCCTGACTAGACGAATGCGAATATCGAGCCTCTTTCGGATATCGTCCACCAGGAAATGGTACTCTCCGGACCGGTCGAAAAAGGGGGAGACATGAAACGCCTTTGCTGTCCGGAAACTGACCGGAAAGTTCTTGGAACCGTTTTCACCGAGCAGATAGAGATGCTTCTCGCCAAAGGTATTGTTCACCTCGGCCACCAATGCCACGAGTCCGGTCCGGCCCAGCAAAAAATAGAAGCTGACCGGATTGAACACGTACATGAAAAACCTGGGTGCCGTGACCAGATAGGTTTCCTCGATGTCCGCAACGGCAATGTCCCGGGTTTTCAGAAATCCCATCAATTTGTCATGAATGGGTGCCTCCCCCTGGTGAAGATAATCCCTGTCGAACAGGGCAATGGGCCGAATGCGATTGTACCCGAAGATCCACAGAGATTCGTCGAGACGGGAAAGCTCCTTCATGTCCAGAAGATACAGGGGAAAGCGATAGGAAAAGGCGTGTTCCATCGGTTCGTTGCGGGTGTGGCTGACCCGTGCGAGCAGGACGCGTGAGTTCATGGGGTTTCTCCAAAATCGCGTACAACCCTGATGGCGGAACGGATGCCGTCCTCATGGAACCCGTTGAACTGATAGGCTCCGCAGAACCAGGTCCGATTACGACCGTTGAGGCTATGAAGACGATCCTGGGTCGCCAGTGAAAGCAGGGTGTATTGGGGATGGCTGAACCGGACCGATTCGATGATTTTTTGGGAATCGATGGCCGGTCCCGGATTCAGGGTGACGATGTAGTCGTTTTTGGTTCGCAGCCGCTGCAGCCGATTCATATGATAATGGATGGACACGGGGCTGTCCGTGGACTGTTTGTCATGCTCCCTGACATGGGTCCATGCACCCCAGAACCTTTTTACGGGAGGCATGACGGAAATATCCGTGTGCAGGACCGTGGTGTTGCGGGCGTACTCCCAGGGTCCGAGCAGTTCCTGTTCCAGAAAATCGGCATCAGCCAGGAGGCGCAGAGCCGTATCGGCGTGCACGGCCAGAACGACCCCGTCAAAGACCCGGGTTCCAGTGGCCCAGCGAACACGCACCCCTGATCCCGACCTGGTCACCTCGAGCACGGGTGTGTCCGTCAGCATGGTTGCCCGGGTCCGACGCATGAACGCACGCACATAGGTTTCGCTCCCACCGGGAATGTACCGCCATACGGGACGATTTCTGAAGGTCAGCAATCCGTGGTTGGCAAAAAACCGGGCAAAGGATTCCATGGGAAAGGAAGCAACGCCCCCTTCCGAAGCCGACCACACCGCTCCGATCATGGGGGTCAGATAGTCCTGAAAAAGCCGGGAATTGATCCGTTTCGCTCCAAGGTACTCACCAACGGTCTTTCCCGAAAGCACGCCCCCGGCCAGAGCCCTTTCCACCTGCCTGCCGAATCGGATCACCGAGCCAAGAAATTGCCAGTATTCCGGATTGATCATGTTCGACCGCCTGGCAAAGAGTCCGTTCAGACCGGTCCCGGCGTAGCCTCTGCCTGTTGCCCTGTCGTAAAAGGCAAAGGACATCTCCGTTGCCGCCCGGGGAACCTCCAACTCGTCCAAAAAAGCATCGAGCAGGGGATAGGTCCGGTCGTTGAGAACGATGAATCCCATGTCCACGGGCATCCCCGCATCCGGGGATCCCGGCGGAAGATGGACCGTATGGGTGTGGCCGCCGATACGCCGTTCCTGTTCGAACAGGGTGACCTTTCTGGTGCGAGCCAGATAATGGGCCGCGGCGATCCCGGAGATACCGCCGCCGATGACGGCGATATCCCGCATGGGTGCAGTGGTCTTTTCAATGATGTTTTGCATGAAAATTTCCTGAACGTTTCAGCCTTTCGGCCGTGATGCGGACAAGGTGATGGACCAGACAGAAAAGGGGATAATAGCTCAACAAACCGAGTACCGACCAGCCGACGACGGCATGAACCAGGGGCAACCCCAGCACCTTGAACGAACCGATGGGGTCGGTGAACACAATGACCAGAATCTCGGCCAGGGTAATCCTGAAGGGCTCGACACCGAGCAGCCATTCGCCCAGGCGCAGCAAGGGGATCATGAACACGTACTGCAGGGGCGAACCGATAAGGCTGACACCCATTGCGACCACGGAACCGCATCTGAAAACCCTGGCCAGTATCCAGGCCATGATCGGATTCGTTCCGATCTGGGGCCAGGCTGCCGAGACAATGCCCAATGTCGCCGCCCGGGCCACACGTTTGGTGGGCACACCCCTTTGAATCTGCTCGACAACGGGATCACGGACGCGGTCGTTCCAGAATTGTTGCATCCGAACCGTGACAATATGCCATCCGTGGGGTAGAATGTTACCGAACATCCGTCCTCGTGAGCGATGCGGGCTGTTTGAAAAGTACACCATGGGCATGATTCCTTACATCCATGGCGTGTTCCCAATCCATCGTGATTCCTGCCTGCCGCATACACGATTTATGACAAAAAACAAATACCCGGGAGCTGAAAATGACCCAATTCACAACCGCGTGGATAACCGGTGCCTCCACCGGAATCGGCGAAGCCGTGACGACTCTTCTGGTTGAAAAAGGAACCCGTGTGGGGATGACCGCCAGAAATCCCGATTCCCTGCACAGATACCGGCAAGGTCTCGATCCATCTCTGCGGGATCAGGTGCTTCTCCTGCCCGCCGATGTCAGAAACCTGGACCAGCTTGCCCAGGCCTATGACAATCTGCAGACTGCATGGGGCGTCCCGGATCTGCTCCTTGCCAACGCCGGGACCCATATCAACATGCCGGCACGCAAAATCTCCTGGGAGGATTGCCACACCGTTCTCGACGTCAATCTCCTCGGAGCCGTGCGCACCATCACCCTGGTCCTGCCGGACATGATCGCACGGGGAAGCGGGCACATCGCCGCCGTGGGATCCCTGTCCAGCTACCGGGGGTTGCCCTGGGCAGCGGCCTATGGGGCGAGCAAATCCGGGTTGAACAATTTTCTGCAAAGCCTGCGTTTCGATGTCGAACCCCACGGAATAAGCGTCACGGCCATCAATCCGGGATTTGTCAAAACGCCCCTCACGGCCAAAAATCCCTTTCCCATGCCCATGTCCATCACCGCGGAAACCGCGGCCGAGTATATCTGCAAGGGACTTGGCAGAAAAAAGATGGAAATCCATTTTCCTCCTCTTTTTTCCTGGTTCTTCAAAATGCTGCGCATTCTTCCCTACCCGGTCTACCACCAGGTTGTGAAACGGATGACAGGCAGTCACAAACGCAAGGAGTAGCCCATGAGTTCCACGACCTGTTCCCCAATCGATCTTGAGCGGCTGTTTCAGGGACGTCTTGTCTGCCATGGAGTCATCGTGAACCGTAGCGGCACGGTCACCAAACGCTTCACGGCGCACATGACCGGATCATGGCATCAGGATGATTCCCCGGTGACCGGAACCCTTGCGGAATCCTTTCGGTTCGACGATGGAACGCGACTGGATCGGGAGTGGCATTTCACCCGCACCGGTTCACAAACCTACTCGGGGACAGCCTCGGACATCGAGGGAAAGGCCCGGCTGACCGTCAGGGAAAGGGATATTTTCATGAGCTATCGCCTTAAGCTCCCCTTCAGGAACAAGCACATCGTGCTCACGGCCGATGACCGGTTGTGGTGCGCCTCGGAAGGGGTGATCATGAACCGGAGCATCCTCAAAAAATTCGGATGCAGGGTCGCGGAGATTATTTCGGTGATCATGCCGGAAAAACAGGAAGGGGCGGGTTGATGCAACAACAGCGTACGGGTCGGGCAAGGCAAATTTGTTCGTGTACACGTACCTGGAATAGAGTGGCCGGCTTGCCCCGTTCTGGGCGGTTTGACTGTCTGACCGAGCCAGGCATCGTTCATCAAGCCGTTGCCGGACTTTTTGCCGAAAAACCATGTTCGTATGGAGCAACGGCTTGATGGTACGAGGCCGGCGAGGGAGTTTCAAAGCGCCCGGAACGGGGCAAGCCGGCCATGAGAACACATCAGCCCTGTGAGGGGAAACCTCGGGGCTTGACGGAGGATGGCCGTGGTGACAAGAGTCTGACCGCACGAAACGTTTGTACTGCACATTGTCGAGAGGCATATTTTCTTGGTTTTATAACAACCGTAGTAAGGATTATCCCATGCACGATCAGGAAAGACCAGAAGTAAATACCGTCATAGCCGCATTCATGGACACGGACACGGATACCCCCTTTGATGCCGATATCGGCCAGGCCCTCATGGTGGCGGAAAAGCTCCAAACACTCGGCTATGGCTTCAAACTCAAGGACCTCTTCCCCAAGGACATCGACCACGACAAATGGGCGGCCGTGTTCACGGACGAACAGGGTGCCATCGTTCGCGAAGAACACGAAAATGCCGCAACGGCCATCAGCCGCGCGGCATATACGATTCTTTCATCCCCCAGACAGTAGAGGGCTCGGATTCCCACGGGAAGTGACCTCCCGGCGGCCTGTATCAGGCCGTTGCCATACCCGCCTCACCCAGCAGACCGAACACTCTGGCAGGGTCGAGATTCCCGTGGGCTCCCAACCCGGAACCCGTGCGGATCATGGACAGGGTCGAGTCCATGGTCGCATCGTCCCATCGGACCGTGGACGGATCGATACCCGCAAAGGCATCCTTGGACGAGCGCAGTTCGACCTGATCCTTCAAGGTGGTGTCGCCCGCCGGCTTTGATTCCAAACGCTCCTGCGGGGTGAATGTATGTGTCGTGCCACTGTTGGACGATTGTATCCCTACTGAATGCATCATGGTGCCTCCCTTTTTGAGGACAAGTAATACAATCTTTATTCCAAAAAGTTTTTTTCAATAAAAATCAATTTATTAGAAACAACCATCTTCCCTAATCGGCAGGTTTTTCCCGAATTTTGACGCCTTCAGGGGGATGAATCTGCCAAGAGATCGACATGCATATCATTCTCGGCTCCAAGAATCCCGTCAAGCTCCGGGCGGTTCAAGAGGTCCTTGCCTCCATTCCCTTTTTCACCTCCGCCGTGATCCATGCCGTGGAAGTGCCGTCCGGAGTTCCGGACCAACCGCAGGGACTCGAGGAAACCATCCTCGGAGCCCGGAATCGCTCCCAGGCGGCCTTTCTCCACGGAGACTGGGGCATCGGCCTGGAATCCGGGATCATTCCCGTCCCCCTGACCAGAACCGGGTATATGAATCTCACCGCCTGCGTCATCTTCGACGGCACCACCCTGCATACGGGTCTCGGCCCCGCCTTTGAGCTCCCCCGGGAGGTTACCGACAGAGTGACCGGCTCGGGCCTCGAACTCGACCAGGCGGTCCAGGCCTCGGGCATGTCGGGCAATCCGAGAATAGGCTATGATCAGGGAATCATCGGGATCATGACCAAAGGCAGGGTCACCCGCATGGAGTACAGCAAACCGGCCGTGCTCATGGCCCTGGCAGGCATGGACATATAACCGCCCCGAGTGGTCTGCCGTGTGATGACGGTCGGTCCACACTGCCAGCAATCAGTACGGTCCGCTTTCCGTGCTCGCAGGGATCTCTTTTTCCTGGGTCATGATCCACAGAGCCATCATATGCCGCATATTCAGATCGGCCTGCTTGATGGCCCGTTCGTCAGCGCCCTCCCCGGCCATGTGCTCGATGGCCAGAAGATAGTCCCTGACAAGGGGAAACTCGGCACAAACCTCACCGAGAAAATCCTCATAAAGTTCGGGATCGTTTTCTAAAAGCTGTTCCATGCGCCGGAGCACATCGGAAAACGCGTACAATGACAGATGTTCGAGAGGCTTCATAATACGAGTACTCTTTTGTTGTGGCCGCTTGTTTATGCAGCTTGTGCCCAAACAGCCCGTCTGCCTGACCTCACGAGATCAGGCAGACGGGCTGTTTGTTCATATGTCCATACACAGTCGGCCGAAGAGGCAACTACCAGCCACAGAATGACTAGGCAGTCATCTCCACGGCCCGGCCATCCTTCACGTAATGGGTCAGTGTGAACTTTTCTTTCAAGAGATCGGCCAGCGACTCGAGGGAATGATCACCCGTGCTCTGAACACGGATGGAAACCCTGCGATGCCCCTTTTCCACATTCTTGTAGGAGGTGAGAACGCTGGTGAGGCGTATCTTCTCACCACGCAGATAACTCAATAGATCGATGGTCGCGCCGGGGGTGTCCTCGATCTCGAAAATGAGCTGGATCCCGGCCATGATGGACCCACCGGACGTGGCACACAGATACCTGAAAACATCCACTTCGGCGATGATCCCCACGAGGGTGTTACCTGTGTCCACCACGGGCAAGGCCCCGATCTTGTTCTGCAACAAAATGGCGGCCACGGTTTCCACTGTTTCATCGGGTGAAGTGACCAGCGGGTCGATGGTCATGATGTCCTTGACCTTCAGGGTCAGCAGATTGGTTTCTGCATTGGGAACCACATCGCCGGGCAGATACTTGGATGGCATGGCATCACGGATATCGCGATCCGACACAATCCCCACGAGCACGGCATCTCCGTCGATGACAGGAAATTGTCGCACATTTGATCTGCGCATGATATCACTGGCATCGAGGACCGTTGTCTCGCCACTGAGATTGATGCAGCCTTCTGTCATCCAGTTCTTTACAAGCATATGAGATTCCTCCTCAAAAAATATGATAGGCGTCTTGAATGTGATCAACGATTGCCGGAACGTACGTAACAAGCAATGTCCTGCTCCGGCCGAAAAATCAACCCAAAATTTGCTCGATTTCAGGGATCGCCTTGGGAATGGGCCTGCCAAGAACTCGGGCCCCCTTCTCTTCCACAAGAATGTCATCCTCGATACGGATTCCGGTGAATCCGTTCAGCATATCGAGCTTGTCGTAACGGATGAAATCCGCACAGCGATTCTCGCCCTTCCACCTCTGAATCAATTCGGTGATACGGTACAGGCCCGGTTCCACGGTGGCCACGAATCCCGGCTCGACCTTGCGGGCGAGTCTCAGGGAACGCAGTCCGAAAACGGAACTTCTAAGGACGGTCGCGTCATATCCAACATGATCCTCCCCCAGGCTTTCCATGTCATGGACGTCCAGACCGAGCATGTGACCGAGCCCGTGCACGAAGAAAAGGGCATGGGCCCCTTCCCCAACCGCATCATCCACATTCCCCCGCATCACCCCCATGTCCTTGAGCCCCTGAACAATCGTACGAGCGGCCTCCAGATGGGCATCACGAAAAAGGATGCCGGGAACGAGGATGTCGATGGCCCGTTGCTGAGCCGCGAGCACAATGGCGTACATGTCCTTTTGCAAAGGTGAAAAACGGCCGGAAACGGGAAAGGTCCGGGTTATGTCCGAGGCATATCCGTTGGGGGACTCGGCCCCTGAATCGATGAGCAGCAGATCATCCTTTTTCAGAATGGCGTCGGCGTTATGATTATGCAGAATATTGCCCTGGGTGGTCACGATACTGGCAAACGAGGTTCTGCTGCCCCTGGCGAGGACGCGGGATTCGATGAGCGCCTTGATATCCTGTTCGGTCCGTCCCGGGCGGGCATGCTCGAAAGCCGCGGCGTACATGGCCGTAGAAATATCCAGAGCCGCCGTAATCTCGACGATCTCGTCTTCAGACTTGATGCTGCGCTGGGCAATGACCGCACGGATCAAGGCATCCGAACCCTTATGGCACACGCCTGTCACGGAACGGCCGAGAAGTTGTGCCAGGGCGATCACGGTGTCGGGCCGATAGGGCGGCAGGTAGTGGATTTGAGCCTTCCTGCGCACAAGGGCCTCCATATATGCGGCAAGGGTAGCCATATCCCGACCTTCATCCGCACCGATATCGTGGGCGAGCCTTTCCATCGAAGGTTTGGGGCCGGTCCAGATAACCTCCTCCGGGTCGATGGTTGGTCCGAAGAGCAGATGCTTTCCCGATGCGGCATCGATGATCCCCGCAAGCCCGGGGAGATTGTGTCCGAAATAGTACAGAAACGAGCTGTCCTGGCGGAAGGGATACACATTGTCCGGCGCATTCACCGGCACGGAGTCATGCCCGATAAAAAGCAGGATGCCCGAACCCATGCTCGCGCACAGGTCCTCACGACGCTGTCTGTATATGGCTGGTTGAAACATGACTGTCCCTCTATGGATGACGGCAAGACACACTTCGATTTTCTCGGGATCGGCACACCGGTTTCAGTCGCCTGAATCATCCCGGTCTCCAAGGAGGGAGGCCGACTGGACCACGCTCTTTCCGAACCGGTCCACAATGGTATCCATGACCTCATCGAGCGTATCGAGCTTGGTTCTCTTGGAATCCTGCAAAAACGGCAACCCGGGGGTGTTATCCCCAAACCGGGAAACCCCGACCCCTATCAGCCGGACTTTTTTGGCCAGGCGCACCCCATTGAGCAGGAGCAGGGCCTGTTCATGGATGGTTCCGCTCGAGTGTGTGGGAACGGCAAGTGTTTTACTCCGGGTCAATGCGGTAAAATCGGCGAACTTGATCTTCAGGGTGATGGTCTTCCCCCTGACCCCCAACCGGCGCAACTGCCTGCCCACATCACGACTCTGGGCCAGAATCCGGGAACTCAGCAAACCTTTGTCCCATGTATCCGCAGCCAGGGTGGTCTCGGAACTGCATGATTTCCTGCTCGTCGCAGCTACCACACGGCCGGTGTCCTTTCCCCGGGCCCTGGCATGCAGGAGCAACCCCTGCTTGCCCAGCCGTTCTCCCCAAAATTCTTCTGAAAAATTGAGGACTTGGGAGGCATAAACAATACCCAATCGATCGAGAAAGGGCAAGGTCTTGCGCCCGATTCCGGGAATTTTGGACACGGGCAGTTTGTCGAGAAACAACGGCACCTGATCCTTTTCAATGATCGTGATCCCTCGCGGTTTGTGCCAATCCGAGGCGATCTTGGCCAGAAATTTCACAGGAGCGATGCCGATGGAACAGGTCAGCCCACAGGTTTGTTCAATGCGCTGCTGCAGGGTCCGGGCGAGGTCTCCGGGAGGACCGAACAAGCGTCCGGTACCGGTAATGTCCAGATAGCATTCATCGATGGAGGCCTTTTCGATGACCGGTGAATACTCTTCCAGAAGATGGAATATGTTCCGGGACACCTCCTTGTAGCGTTCCATCCTCCCGGGCAAAAATATACCTTCGGGGCACAGCCTGCGAGCCATATACAGGGGCATGGCCGACCGCACCCCGAAGGCCCGTGCTTCATACGAGCAGGTCGAAGCAACGGAACGAGCTCCTTTCCCGATGATCACGGGCTTGCCCCTGAGTTCGGGATTGTCCGCCTGTTCCACCGAGGCGAAAAAGGCGTCCATGTCGAGATGCATGATCATGCGTGTTCAGAACCCCTAACATTGACGATCACGAGGCCGTCTCAGAATTGACCGGTTTTCAGAAGAACCAGGGTGCAGGCCTCTTCACACAGGATACCCTCGTGTTCGAGCCCGCTCTTGAGGGATTCGTTTTCGGCTCCGGGGTTGAAGATGACCCTGTGGGGACGAAGAGCGATGATCGCATCCTGCATTGTTTCGCTCCGTTTGGCCCCCACATAGAGGGTGACCGTATGGATCTCCCGATCCACAGCCTCCAGACTGCGCGTGCAGGGAATACCGTCTATCTCGTCCCTGGCCGGATGAACCCCGATGACCTCATGGCCGTATTCCTTGAGCATGTGCAAGGCCTTGTTGGAGTAGCGTTCCTTTTTCGGGCTTGCGCCGACCACCAGCGTGGTTTTGTTGTCCATAGCAGTAACCTCGACGTGAGAGAGATGCGATCCGGCAGGGAAAATGTTCCATGTCATACCCCCGTTACAACCACCCATCTTTACGGCCTTCCCCGCCATCCGGTCAAGCGGTGCGCATGAATGAGAAAGGGCCGATTTGTTCGCATGTCTGGCTTGCCCCGTTCCGGACGATTTGACTGTCTGACCGAGCCAGGCATCGTTCATCAAG
>CAYWJL010000028.1:0-5468 GCA_964458145.1 uncultured Desulfovibrionales bacterium
TTGACGCACTGGCTATAAGATGCTGGCCTGAATTTGCTGGAATCTTTGGAATATCTGTTACTGATGGTGTTGGAACCGGCGATGAACGCGCCGAGGGCACCGATGACCGCGGCAAAACCCGTCCATGCCTCACCCACCAGGTGAGCCACGCCGGAGGCCAGTTCCAGGGGCATGCTTTCAAGGCCGCTCATGTTGGTGCCGGAGTTGATGAACACGCGGACCATGGGAATGGCAAACCCCAGGGCAAAGGATGCCTGCAGCGTGGTCTTGAAAGCCGTCTTGGTGGCACCGCTCAGTTCTGAGGGCTTCATGCGCTGGATGAAGTAGGCGCAGGCAACGGCCATGACAAAGATGAATCCGGGAAGGTACAGGGGCTTGAATGTGTAGCCGATGCCCGTGCCGAATACGTTGGTCACGGGAACGGTCAACGAGGTGAGCATACCCTTGATGGCAGGGACGGTTCTGGAGAGAACCAGGAACAGACCGACCAGGACGTAGGGAGACCATGCCTTGAACAGGGTCATGTGGGAACGGATTTCGCCGTGGTCGGGCCTGTAGGTACCGGTCCAGGAAGGATCCCATTCTTCTTCGGGGGCGAAGTCCCAGCTTTTTGCGGGGACCAGGAAGTTGTTCTTGGCCGCCACGATGACGATGCCCAGGCCGATGAGGCCGCCCAGCAGTGAGGGGAACTCGGGTCCGAGGAAGTAGGCCACGATGACGTAGGGCACTGTCAGGGCCAGACCTGCGAAGATGGCGAAGGGCAGGACTTCCAGGCCTTTCTTGATGGACTTTTCCTTGCCGTAGAACTTGGTCAGGATCACTGCGAGGAACAGGGGAATCATGGTTCCGATGATGCCGTGAAACAGTGCCACGTTCCAGCCGATGGCATAGATGTAATCCATGAAGGGCATACCCACGGTGTTGAGGGCGTCATGAACCACGGGATTGTCCAGACCGGTTTTGACTCCGAGAAGGATGGGGGTACCCACCGCACCGAAGGAAACCGGAGTGGACTGGATGATCAGCGCCACGGTAACCGCTGCCATGGCCGGGAATCCCACGGCCATGAGCAGGGGCGCGGCCACGGCTGCAGGGGTCCAGAATCCGGCGGCCCCTTCGATAAAGGCTCCGAACATCCAGGCGATGATCATGGCCTGGATGCGTCGGTCGGGAGTGATATCCATGAATCCTTTACGGATGGTTGCCACCGCCCCGCTGTTTGTCAGGGTATTTAACATGAGCAGTGCGCCAAAGACGATCCAGAGAATGGCCGCACAGATGGTGACACCCTGGACAATGGAGGCGGCGATGACCACGCCTGAAACCTTCCAGTAGAAAAAGGCCAGCAGTGAGGTCACCACAAGCGCCAGAGGCATGGCCTTTTTCGCGGGCCATCTGAGGATGACCAGAAAAAAGAAAACCGTAAGAATGGGGGCCAGAGCCAAAATCGAATTCATGAAGCATTCCTCCTGAGCAAATAATTGGACTGTGAAAATGCAGCTGCCTTAGCCTGAAACCTGGTACTACCGTTGGAACCGGGCCCGTGTCGTGACAGAGGAACCCGGTTCCCTATGATTTAATCGACCTGGGCGTTGTTGCCGGTCGTTACTGCAGCCATCTGTTCCAGAGTTTTGAAGCGCTCTTCGTACTGCTGTTCGATGGTTTTTCTGAGCTGCTCGCTCGCCTCGGGACTGGTTATTGCCAGCCGGGCGTATCTGTTTTCTCCGCCCAGGAATTCCTGAAGCGTTCCGTCCGGCCTCTTGGAATCGAGTGTGAAGGGATTCTTTCCTTCGTCGGCCAGCAGGGGATTGTACCTGTACAGCGGCCAGTAGCCCGAGGTCACGGCCAGCCGTTCCTCTTCCTGGGTTTTGCCCATGCCCTTGCGGATGCCGTGGTTGATACATGGAGCGTAGCAGATGATCAGAGAAGGTCCGGGATAGGATTCGGCTTCCTTGAAGGCCTTGAGCATCTGGTTTTTGTTGGCGCCCATGGATACTGAAGCCACATACACGTATCCGTAGGTCATGGCCATACGTCCCAGGTCTTTTTTGCCCGTGCGTTTGCCCGAGGCCGCGAACTTGGCAATGGATCCCAGCGGGGTGGACTTGGAGGACTGTCCGCCCGTGTTGGAATAGACTTCCGTATCCATGACCAGGACATTGATGTCTTCGCCCGAGGCCAGGACGTGATCAACACCGCCATAACCAATGTCATAGGCCCAGCCGTCACCGCCGAAAATCCAGACGGATTTTTTGGTCAGCAGGTCGGACATGCCGAAGATCTCGTCGATCAGGGGAAGGTCTTCTTCGTTCCCCAGAAGGTTCAGGATGGTTTCCCCATGCTTTTTGGATTGTTCGGGATCGTTGCGATCAGCAAGCCAGCCGTCCACGGCTCGGGTGAGCTCTGAAGATCCGACCAGATCTTTGGCTTTGGTAAGCAGGTCGGCCAGTTTGCTGCGGCGCTGGTTCACGGCCATACCCATGCCGTAGCCGTATTCCGCGGCGTCCTCGAACAGGGAGTTGCCCCAGACAGGACCGTGGCCGTATTTGTTGGTGCAATAGGGAGTTGTGGGCGCAGAGGCCCCCCAGATGGAGGAACAGCCCGTGGCATTGGCGATGAACATGCGTTCGCCAAAGAGCTGGGTGAGAACCTTGACATACGGGGTTTCGCCGCAACCCGCACAGGCGCCGGAAAACTCGATGAGGGGCTGCTGGAACTGGCTGCCCTTGAGGGAATCCCGCTTCATCAGCGAGTCCTTGATGGCCAGGGTCTGGGAGAAGTCGAAGTTGGGCACCTCTTTTTCGGTCTGGGTGGCCAGGGGCTTCATGACCAGAGCCTTGTCCTTGGCCGGGCAGATATCCGCGCAATTGCCGCAACCCAGACAATCCATGGTGTTCACCTGGATCCTGAATTTCAACCCGGCGAGTTCCTTGCCCTTGGCTTCCAGGGTGTCGAAGGTTGCGGGCGCGTCGGCCATTTCCCCCTCATTGGCCAGAACCGGACGGATAGCGGCGTGAGGGCAGACAAAGGCGCATTGGTTGCACTGGATGCAGTTCTCTCCGATCCATTGGGGAACCATGATGGCCACGCCCCGTTTCTCGCAGGCCGAGGTGCCCAGGGGAACGATGCCGTCGGGCTCGAACGCGGACACGGGCAGCTTGTCGCCCTGTTGGGCCAGGATGGGCCGGACCACATCGCTGATGTAGGCGGGATCGTTGGAAACGGCGGCATTCTTGTCTTTCGCCTCTGTCCAGGATTCCGGATAGTCCACGGTAATGAGGTTCTCCACGGCCTGATCCACGGCCGCGACGTTCATGTTCACGATCTTGTCGCCCTTTTTGCCATAGGTCTTTTTGATGGAATCCTTGAGCAGGCGGACTGCCTCGTCAAAGGGAATGACCTCGGTCAGCTTGAAGAACGCGGTCTGCATGACCATGTTGATCCGGCCGCCGAGACCCACGGATGCCGCGATTTTCACCGCATCGATGGTGTGGAATTTGAGGTTCTTGCGGGCGATGATCCGTTTCATGGACGCGGGAAGTTCGGTTTCCATTTCTTCCAGGGTCCAGGGGGCGTTGAGCAGGAAGGTGCCCCCGTCCTTGATGGTTTCCAGGATGTCGTATTGGTGGACATAGCTGGATTTGTGGCAGGCCACGAAGTCGGCCGCATTGACCAGATAGGTGGACTGGATGGGGCTGTGCCCGAAGCGGAGGTGGGAGACGGTGATGCCGCCGGATTTCTTGGAATCATAGGCGAAATAGCCCTGGGCATACATGTCCGTGTTGTCACCGATGATCTTGATGGCGCTCTTGTTGGCGCCCACGGTGCCGTCGGAACCCAGTCCCCAGAACATGCACTGGACCGTGCCTTCGGGGGTGGTATTCAGCTCGTCGTTCAGCTCGAGGGATGTGTGGGTGACGTCGTCTTCGATACCCACGGTGAAATGATTCTTGGGCGCGGCCGCGAGCATGTTGTCGAAAACCGCCTTGACCATGGAGGGCTGGAACTCCTTGGAGCCCAGTCCGTAACGTCCCCCGGAGATTCTCGGGGTCTCGGCCCGCTCCATGAATGCGGTGCACACATCCTGGTACAGGGGTTCGCCCGTGGCTCCGGGTTCCTTGGTCCGGTCCAGGACGGTGATGGAGGTTGCCGTGGCCGGGAGTGCGGCAAAGAAGGCGTCGGTGACAAAGGGGCGGAACAAGCGGACCTTGACCAGACCGACCCGTTCGCCCTGCTCCACCAGATGGTTGACCACTTCTTCGATGGTCTCGCAGGAAGAACCCATGGACACGATGACCCGGTCGGCCTCTTTGTGGCCCACATAGTCGAAAAGTTTGTAGGAACGTCCCGTCAGGGCGGCGACCTTTTTCATGTTGGCCGCAACAAGGGAGGGGAGCTGATCGTAGAAACCGTTTGCTGCTTCCCTGTTTTGGAAATAGATGTCCGGATTCTGGGCCGTGCCCCGGACATGGGGGTGTTCGGGATTCATGGCCCGCTGTCTGAATTCTTCAACGGCTTCGGGGTCCATGAGTCCGGCCATATCCGCATAGTCCAGAACCTGGATCTTCTGGATTTCATGAGATGTTCTGAAGCCGTCGAAAAAATGGACAAAGGGGAGTGAGGCCTGCACGGAGGAAAGATGGGCCACCAGGGCCATGTCATGGGCCTCCTGAACGGAACCCGAGGCCAGGAAAGCGAAGCCGGTCTGGCGGGCGGCCATGACATCTGAGTGGTCCCCGAAAATGGACAGGGCGTGGGCGGCCAGGGCCCGGGCCGTCACGTGAAAGACCCCGGGCAGGAGCTCGCCGGAGATCTTGTACATGTTGGGAATCATGAGTAAAAGGCCCTGTGATGCCGTAAAGGTCGAGGTCAGGGCGCCTGCTGCCAGGGAACCGTGCACAGCCCCGGCGGCTCCGGCCTCGGACTGCATCTCCCGGACCTGGAGAACCTGGTCAAAGATATTTTTGCGGCCCTGGGCGGCCCATTCGTCGGCGATCTCCCCCATGGTCGAGGACGGGGTGATGGGGTAGATGGCGGCGGCGTCGCTCATGGCGTAGGCCACATAGGCGGTGGCGGTATTTCCATCCATGGTCTTGGTTGTCATGCCCATGATAGTGGTGGCTCCTTTGGTTGCGATGTAGGTAGTTGCTGCCTGTGCCTGATGGTTGGGTTTCAAAAGTGATTTTCAGGGCAGGCAGGGGAGTTCTGATGAGAATAACAAGAAAAGTGCCAGGTAAGGTTTCTGGCTAAAATTACCACTATATTAGATAGTTGTCTTTTTGGGAAAAGGGCTTGGGGAGAGGACCGTCGCCTCGAGGTCCGGGATTTAGGACGATGGCGGGAGCGGAGGGAGTGGAGCCTGACCGTCTGTCCAGTTTTTCGGACCGGAGAAAACGGGGTAAGAAACGTGCAGCTTTGTCTCTGGGTACAAGTACAAAGGCCCGATATCCGGTTGCGGGTATCGGGCC
>CAYWJL010000028.1:5478-11007 GCA_964458145.1 uncultured Desulfovibrionales bacterium
AAGGGATGAGCCATCAAAAAAGCATCGCCGCTCTTTCAAGAGCGGCGATGCTTTTTTGATTTTTTTAAACGAACTATCCTGGATTATCCATCGGGTGCTGCGAGAAAATACCAGCCGCGCGCGGCTACCAGCCTCCGCACCCGTTCATCTTCGCGCCCACGCAGGTGCGGCTGGCCGGATTCCAGCGCTGGCAGTCATAGGGACATTCCTGCTCAGACATCCAATTGGGATAGTCGACCTCTTTCTTGATGGAGCGGCAGTTGTTCTTGCACTGGGCGTTCACGATGTAGAGCAGGTCCCGGCAATGGGTGTAGCGGGTGGCATTGTTGGGGAACTGCCGGTCACTGGCGATGCAGTTGGGAATGAATTCCCTGGCCTCTTCCGCGCATTTGTTGAAACAGGGATCGAAAAGGGAAGAGCAATAGTTATAACATCCCTGATCGCCGATGGGGCATCCGTCCTGGCATTCGCCGTAGGTTGCCATGGTTCCGGCATGGGACGGGACAACAGCGTAGAGCAGGAAAAATACGCCGATGATGATCGAGCGTGACATGTTCATGGCCTTGCCTCCTGAGTTGCTGAGCCAATCGTTGGGGTCGTGCTTGCTAACTATTCGAAACTCCAGTAAATTACAGTGCAGTCTGAAAGCTGATTTAAAATATCACAAAAAATAACCTGAATCTGGAATGATGTAAAACATTTTTCTCTCTTGGGCAGGGCGGGTACATCGATTTTGGTGGTTTCATGCCGGTACTGCCGAGCTGGTGTCGTGCAGGAGCGTTTCACAATGTGCGGTTTTGTGGGGTTTTGGAAAGATGGCCGAATCGATGACGGTATCCTGAGGAATATGGTCTCGACGCTGGGGCATCGGGGACCCGATGACGCGGGTTTGTGGCGGGACGACAGAGCAGGATTTGCCATGGCCCATCGTCGACTGGCCGTGGTCGATCCTTCGTCGGCGGGTTGCCAGCCCATGGTGTCAGCATGTTCCCGATATACTCTGGTGTACAATGGCGAGATCTACAACCATCTCGATCTCCGCAAGGATCTGGAACGTGAAGCGTCCGGGTGCACGTGGCAGGGGCATTGCGATACCGAGACCCTTCTTGCCGCTCTTGTTCGCTTGGGGGTGGAAAAGACCCTGAAGCGCATCGACGGGATGTTCGCTTTTGCCTTGTGGGACGGTAAGGAGCGAACGCTCAGTCTGGCCCGTGATCGCATGGGGGAGAAACCTCTTTATTACGGGAGGGCGGGCGATACCTTTCTGTTTGGATCAGAGCTCAAGGCTCTCACCGCCTATCCGGGTTTTATCAGGGAGATCGACCGCCAGTCGTTGTGTCTCTATCTCCGCCATGGTTATATCCCTGCTCCAGGAAGCATCTACAAGAGCATCAGAAAACTGTCGCCCGGACATTGGATCATGGTCCGGGATAGAGGACAGGAAACGGGCCGCCCTCGTTGCTATTGGAGTCTGAGAGATATTGCCGGGCATGGTTTGCAAACCGAAGCCCAAACTCCTGCATCCGACATACAGACCCTGGACAGGTTACTCAAAGATACGGTGTGCTCGCGGATGCATGCGGACGTTCCCCTGGGCGCGTTTCTTTCCGGTGGAATCGATTCCTCCCTCATTGTCGCTCTCATGGGGGAGGTTGCAGATGGACCGGTTCAAACCTTCACTGTCGGGTTCGACGATCCCCGGTATGACGAATCCGCCCATGCCCGGGAGATCGCCCGGCATCTCGGTACACTCCACACCGATGTCCGTGTTGCTGCCCGGGACGCCCAGGATATCATTCCTCTCCTGCCGACCATCTGGGACGAGCCCTTTGCCGATTCTTCCCAGATACCCACATTTCTGGCCTGCAGACTGGCCCGGAAGAATGTGACGGTCTGCCTGTCCGGTGACGGTGGGGACGAACTCTTTTACGGGTATGACCGGTATGTGTGGACGGACAGGATCTGGAAATTTTCGCGGCTGCTGTCCCGAAAGAGTCGCAAGAGGATGTGCCGCCTGCTCGCCGGCCTGTCGGAAGAACTGCCTCTTTTTCCGGGGGCCGGGAGGTGGAGAGATCGGTCGGCCAGAATGGCAGATCTCCTGGCCCATGAGAATGCTGTCGCCCTGTACCGTGATCTGGTCTCTTTGTGGAACCGGCCGGATCACATTGTATCAGGGGGCCGGGAGCCCGAGGATACACCCTTTCATGCGGGCCGGGAGGAAGGCCTTTCCGGGTTGCGGGAGCGGATGATGCTCCTTGATCTGATCACCTACCTCCCAGGGGATATTCTGACCAAAACGGACCGTGCGTCCATGGCCGTGGGTTTGGAGACACGGGCTCCCCTGCTGGACCCGAAGGTGGTGGAGTACGCCTGGCGCATGCCCATGTCGCTCAAGTACCGTCACGGTCAGGGTAAATGGCTGCTGCGTCAGGTGGTGTACCGGTATGTGCCCCCAAAGCTGGTGGATCGTCCCAAACAGGGGTTCGAGATCCCCATCGAGTACTGGTTGCGCGGCCCGTTGCGGGATTGGGCCGAATCTTTGCTCGATGCAAGGCGACTCGCACGGGAAGGGTTTTTCGATCCCCTGCCCATCCGTGCGTTGTGGAAAAGCCACCTCGCCGGAACCCGGCGCGGTCATCACCAGATCTGGACCATCCTCATGTTTCAGGCCTGGCTGGACGGACACGGGCAATAGGCTCCATTCTCAGGGTGCAGGGTTCACCCGATACGCCCGGGCCCAGGGGAAGTGGTCCACGCTGAGGGTGAACCACGGCTCGAAGCGATCCGCCGGTTCGAGGCGCATCCGGACCATCATGGCCCGGTACATCTGATCGTCCATGAGAAAGACCTCCCGGTTCATCCGGTTGCCCACTGCGTGCAACCCCATGCGTCCGGGCCATTCCAGGTGACGGGTTTCCTTTTCCGAGACAATGTCCAGGGAATCGATGGGAGCTGTCATGCCGTTTGCCATGAGCAGTCCCTGATCCATATCGAACCGGACCTCTTCCGTGATCCGCTGGATCTTGTCCGGCGTGGTTGTGCCCGTCTCCATATCCCAGTTTCCGTAGTAGGAAATCCAATAGGCCATGCGCAGATTCTCCCACGAAAGAACCAGGTATTGGGCAGGGAGGTCGCCAGCGCAGGTCATTTTTTGCTTCAGTCCCTGGATAAAAGAGCGAGCTTCTCTTGCAGTCATCGTTTCCAGGGCGATCGTGGGGCGGACATGATAGTAGGGCGCGGTCCACTCGAGAGACTGGGCGTGGGGAGCGGTGCCGGTTTCCCGATAACGGTCCCGTTGTGCAGCCGTTATGGCTGAGATCAGTTGTGCCGCCTGCATGGGGGAGTCCGTGCCATGAACCAGGGCCAGGGGATAGAGCCAGGGGCCGTCCTGAGCGGAGCCGTCACCAAAGGACATCCTTCCTGCATAATACTGGGCCGCGTAACCGTGATCCCACCATTGCCAGAGCCGGGCAGCTCTCGGGGCCGTGACACCCAGTTCCTTGAAGGTCATGGCCAGGGCCCTGGACAGAACAGGTGTCGGTGCGCCGTTCGTGGCGGTCTTCCAGGCGGGCCAGACAAGGGCGAGGCAAAGCAGCAGCTGGGCCGTCAGACGCCAAACCAGAGAGATGTTTCGGGACATGAGCAGCAGGGAAAGGGTGAATCCCATGCCTGTTCCCAGAACGATACCACCGTACATGGTGAACCGGTTGCCCAGTCGGAGGGACGCGATCCCCAGGGCCAGAAAGGGAATCAGGATCACAAAGGCGGGGCGTTTCCAGAACAGATAGAAACAGGCGGGAACTCCCAGCCAGAACAGGACCACATGGCCGCTGATCCATGTGGCGACCTGACGAAGATCGATGTTCACGCTTTCGCGAACGCTTTGTTCGATGGCCGGCAGGAGAACGGTTCCGCTTGTGGTCTGGGGATCGACGGCACCTTCCTTCATGAAAATGGCCAGCTTGGTCAGGACGGTGGAAAGATGCGCGGCCGGAGCCTCGAGAAAGGCAAGAGCCAGACCGGTCAGAGGGAGAAGGACCCACAATGCCCTCCGGGGAGTGACGCGGGTTTGGACAAGCAAGGGGAGGGTCATGACAAGCAACGCGAGGACGAGCCCCGGCCACCCCCCAAAGCCTGCTGCGTAGAAGCAGAAGAATCCGGCAAGCATGGTCGTGCGTGTTCCCTTTTTGCCGAGGAAGAGGACCAGAAACACGGCCGCAAGGAGCATGACCAGGACAAGGTCCTGGGACGAATGATAGAGCCAGATTCCCCGTGCGCATACAATTCCCAGCCCCGTGCCCGTCAGGGACGCCATCAGGGGTGTCGGACGGCGGAGGGACGGGGAGATTGCGGTTTTCCCGAACCATGATGACCGGATGGCCGGCGTGACCCAGAGGATGAACGCCACGGCCATGAATGTGGGAATGAGCAGGGCAAATGGGTCGGTGTCGCAGAAGCCCGGGCGGGTGCGGATAAAATACCCCGTACAGTTTGTGGCCATGATGCCCGCTGCCGGGCCTGCCTCGGGAATGTCTTCCTTCCAGGCCAGGAAACAGAGAAGAAGAGCCGGAAGAGGGGCGAGGAGGACCGGAAGAAAAAAGGCGATAGTCCCGATGGGGAAGTCGGTCATCCGGTGGATCAGGGCCAGGAACCGCATGAGGCCGGTGTCCGTGATCCACGAGGTGCCCTTGGCTCCGGCCATCCAGAAGTAGCTGTCATTGGCGGCCATGATCCTCTCCCCGCCGAGGCGCAGGTAATCGGCCTGCCAGGCAGGGAGTTCCAGGAGTCGCAGGACGATGCCGATTCCCAGGACAAGCACGCAGGAAAGAATGAGGACCGGGAGGGAGGGGTGCGGGGAACCGGTCGGTCCCGGTAATGCCTGGGAGAGCACGGGGGCGGTGTTCGGGGATGCAGCCATGGGTGACACCCTCCTTAGACTTTTGGAGTGTGTTGTCGGATGGCCCTGCGGTACACGGCAAGGGTCTTTTCAGCCATTTTTGTGAAGGTGAAGGATTGTTCGTATTGTTTGCGTCCTGCTATCCCCATGTCGTTTCGGAGCACGGGATCGCGCATCAGCCGGCGCAGCTGTTTTCGCAGAGCGGTTCGGCTGCCTCTTGGGACGAGAAATCCGTTTTCGCCGTGAACGACAGCCTCGCTGATGCCGCCCACATCCGAGGCGATGATGGGCAGGCCGATTTGCATGGCCTCGAGTATGGCGTACGGCAGACCTTCCCAGTTGCTGACCAGAACAAAGATATCGGCCTCGAGAAGATGCGGGGTAACGTCTTCGGTATACCCGTGGAAATGAATCCGGTCATCGAGCCCCTGTGCTCCTGCCAGGGTGCGGATTTCCGGGAGGAGCGGTCCGCTGCCGATGCAGTCGAGCTCCCAGTTTTGTTCTCCGAGTTCTGCCAGTGCTTCAAGGAGCAGTCTGTGATCCTTGGGATGATCGAAGCGGGCCACCATGCACAACCGAACGGTCCGCTCGTCCCTCGGCCAAGGCGAAGCCGGTGGAATGTCGGGGACTCC
>CAYWJL010000028.1:11017-12212 GCA_964458145.1 uncultured Desulfovibrionales bacterium
GGATATGGGTGATCCGATCCTTTTTCACGAGACGATACTTTCGGGCCAGGTCGATGTCGTATCGGGA
Source organism: uncultured Desulfovibrionales bacterium (assembly GCA_964458145.1). GTDB lineage: Bacteria > Desulfobacterota > Desulfovibrionia > Desulfovibrionales > Desulfomicrobiaceae > Desulfoplanes. Next base: position 11,085 of record CAYWJL010000028.1, read on the forward strand.
CACGCTGATGATGTGCCGGGAAAGCGGGGCCACGGCTTTTTCAAGAAGAAGATAGCGCATCCGTTTGTTCGCGGGAATGCCCTCGGTGAAGGCCCAACCGTGGACCGTGAAAACGCAGGGAATGTCGAGAAGTCGCGCGGCGAGTCTCCCCATGATCCCTCCCTTGGAGGAATGGCAGGCCAGAATGTCCGGGCGTTCTTTGCGAATGATCGTGAGAAGTTTCCTGAAGGCCAGGGCGTCCATGACCGGATGAATACGGCGAATGAGCGCAGGGATGAACAGCGTGCGGACACCCGCTTTTTCGAGACGCGCGGAGAACTGGCCCCTGCCGCCTCCCACCACTGTCACCTGATGATGGTTTTCCATGCAGTACCTGGCCAGATGCAGGACATGCTTCTGGGCTCCCCCCATGGTCTCGAGGCGGGTGATGAAAACGAGTATGTTCAATCTGGAAATCCGGGTTTGACGGTGGAGATGACAAGGGCATGGTCCGAGCTGTTTCGGTCTCGAACCCGGGTTGAAATTTTACAATGCCCATGCCCGGTTGTAGGCGGTGACCATACCGGTTATGGGGAATTTTTTCTCGATACGCTGTCTGCAGGCGACTTGTCGTTTTTTCCATGCGTCAGGGGTATCACGGGCAAGCATGGCCACTTCCAGGGCATGGGCGAGTTTGATCGGATTGCGTGGGGGAACGATCCAGCCGGTTGTACCGACGATGAGGGATGCATCCCCCGCATCGGTTGCCACGCAGGGCGTTCCGCAGGCCATGGCCTCTGCGATCACATTGGGGAAGCCTTCAGACACACTCGATAGTACATGGATGTCCAGGGCATTCATGAGGTCCGGAATATCGTGTCGCTCTCCCTTGAGCAGGACGTCGTGTTCCAGTCCGAGTGTCCTGATCAGGCTTGCGAGCTCGGGGTTGTCCGCAGTCATGCCATGACCTGCCAGGAGACAGATCCATTCAGGTCGGGTCTGCTTGAGAATGGCCAGAGCCTTGAGGAGATTGTCGTGATCCTTGTGGGAATCGAACCGGGCGACCATGCCCACCAGGAACACATCCTTTCCGAAGCCCCATTGTTTTCTGAGTCGGGTGCGTGCATAGGAATCGGGTTGCATGACTTC
>CAYWJL010000029.1:0-12101 GCA_964458145.1 uncultured Desulfovibrionales bacterium
CGCGATTTGCGGATCGTGGGTTTTTTCATGTCATTGGGGCGCAGAACCGCAGGTGTCGGCTTATGGCCCGTAAACATACGAGGTTCGTACTTATGAGCGAAGTACCAGTCATCATCATGGGAGCCGGTGGGCGTATGGGGGCCACTCTGACCCGGATGGCGCAAAACGATCCCGGGTTGGCCCTGGCCGGTCTGGTGGAGCGGGAAGAACGTCAGCAGGGGCTGGAACGGTTCGGGTGTCCGGTAGTGAGTGATGTTCGTGACGTCATGGACGTTCCGGGTGCGGTGGTGGTCGATTTCACGGCTCCTTCCGTCACGCTGGAAACGGCTGCCAAGGCGGCCGAGCGGTCGGTTCCCCTGGTCATCGGAACCACCGGGTTGAACCGGGAAGAACAGGAACAGCTCAGGGAACTGGCCGGAAAAACTCCGATCTTCTGGGCACCCAACATGAGCGTGGGGGTGAACGCCCTGCTCCGTTGTCTGCCTGATCTCGTGCGCATTCTGGGCGAGGACTATGACCTCGAGGTCATGGAAATCCACCACAAGCACAAGAAGGATGCCCCCAGCGGAACCGCCCTCAAGCTGGCCGAGTGTCTGGCCGGGGCCCGGGACAGGGAACTGGAGGAGATCGGCACTTTTTCCCGGCATGGGATCATAGGCGAACGGCCTCAAGGTGAGATCGGCGTGCAGACCCTGCGCGGCGGGGACGTGGTGGGCGACCATACGGTCTATTGTCTGGGACCGGGTGAGCGCATCGAAGTCACCCACAGGGCTCACTCCAGGGAGACTTTTGCAAGTGGTGCCTTGCGGGCTGCCAAATGGATCGGAGCGCAGAAGCCCGGGGTGTTGTACTCCATGGCGGATATGCTCGGATAGTTTTTCTCGCGCAGAGGCGCGGAGACGCAGAGAAAACAGATCCCGGAACATGCCCGGGATAATGAGACGGCTGGAAGATTGGGTGGACGTTTGACGCTACTCGGCTTTCAGCCGTTTTTCGATCCAGGTGAGGGCTGCTCCCAGATCTTTGGCAACGGCGTGGGGAGCAGGGGCGGTGTGGGGCCGGAGTTCGAGGACATCCGTCTTGATGGCAGGAAGGTTCAAAGCCGTAGCTTCTTTCGAGCCATGGCCTGTGAGGACAAGGATAGTGTACAGGGAAGCGTTGTGTCCAAAGGAGATATCGGCCCGTTTGTCACCGATCATTACGCAATGCTGCGGATTGAGATGATACCGTGATTGCAGCTTGTTCCACATGCCGATATTGGGTTTCCGACATGGGCATGATTCGTCGGGGGCGTGGGGGCAGAAGGCTTCCCCTGCAAGGGTGATTCCCTCATCTTCCAACAAGGCCCGCAAACGTTCCTGCACGGCCTGGTAGTCTGCCTGGGAAAAATATCCCCGACCGATACCGCTCTGGTTGGTGACCAGAAAAAAACGGATGCCGCGGGCACAGAGTCGGCGCATGGGTTCGACCACACCGGGGATGAGTTCGACCTTGTCGGGGTCGGACAGGTAATGGCATTCTTGGATGAGGGTGCCGTCGCGGTCCAGGAGGATAGAGTGCGGGTCAGCAGGCAGGGATGTCATGGGTGGTCTGTACACGAGTTGGATGGTGACGGGGATGGTAGACGGCAGGTTTCTTGCGGTACCCATGACCCTGTGAGACATAGCGGGAAACACGTGACCCAGTGCTCAACGCAATGGGTAGGTATGTCAACTGTCAACGGTCATCCCGGCTGTTTTCATGCCGGGAACACTCGCGTCGTCGGGCACACTGCCTTTCCAGGTGTGGGCACGGATTTTCCGCAGCAGATCACGAGAGTGATGGAGTTCAGGGTTAAGCTCCAGGGAACGCCTCAGATGTTTCACGGCCTTGTCTTTGTTGCCGGAAAACAAATGGGCCTTGGCTATGTTGTAGTGGAGATTCTCGTCGTTCGGGGTCAGCAGAATTGCCTGGTCATAGGCATGCAGTGCCCCGAAGTAATCGCCCTTGCGTCGCAGTTCAACGCCCAGCGAATTGTAGGGATTCACGGCATCGGGATCGGTCTTGATGATTTCCACGAACATTTCCCGGGTTTTTTCCAGCCTGTCCTGAGCCGCAAAAATGTTCGCCGCCCTGGAAAGATATTCCTGGCATTCCTCCATCTTGCCCTTGCCCCGATAGGCATCGGCCATACCCTTGCAAGCTTCGGCAAACATCTGATTGAGTTTGAGAGCCTTGTTGAATGCCACGATGGCTTTGCCGTAGCGCTCATTGGCCAGATACGTCATGCCCATGGAGAAATATTTCTCGGATTCATTCTTGTCGTTGACGATCTCCTCGAGTTCCTCGATGGCCTCGTCGAATTTTCCCTGTTCTATAAAATCATGGGCAGTGTGCAGAACCTCTTCTTCGATTTCGTCAAAGGAACAGCTTTCCACCGCAACCTGCAGATGTTTGAATACCGTATCCATGCAATAGGGACGGAGAACATAGCCGCAGCATCCTGCGGAAATGGCATCGAGAACGGCTTCGCGCCGGTTTTCTGTGGTCACCATCACGATGGGGATCAGGCGGTTGGTGGAAACCCGCCGGATTCTCTTGACACAATCAATGGATTCCGTGTCGGAAAGACCATCTATCAGGGCCAGGTCGGCGCTGTTGTTTTTGAAGAAATACTGCGCGCTTTTCCAGGATGAAAAGACCTTGATAGCTCCTACATCGAGGCCGACCAATGTCAAACGGTCATTGGAGACGTGGATGGAATCGTTCGACAGGATGACAGCCGTTGCTGATTGAAAACAAAATTGCATGCATTCACCTGATTGAGCAAGGCCTGTTTGGTTTCGTAAGGATATCAGACCATATCGTTTTGTGCCGGGTCCACCTCGTTGGTCACGAATTTCAAGAACACCTTGTCGTTGATGAACAGGTCCAGAATATTCGGGTCCAGGTGACCGTCGGCTTTCATGAAACCCATGATTTTCAGGGCTTTGGAAATGGGCATGGGGTCCTTGTAGGGACGGTCCGCTGCCGTGAGAGCCTCGAAGATGTCGGCAATGGCCAGGATGCGGCTTTGCAGGGGGATCTCATCTTCAGTCAGTCCCTTGGTATACCCGCTTCCGTCGAGCTTTTCATGGTGTTGGGCCGCATACGTCGCCACATTGGCCAGGTTTTTGGGGAAGGGTAACTGGGAGAGCATGTCCCAGGTCGACCGGGCATGGTCCTCGATGGTCTTGCGTTCGCCCTGTGTGAGATTGCCCTTCTGGATGCACAGATTGTCCATTTCGTCCTGGGTCAGATAGGGGTACTCCCGACCTTGCCAAGTATAGGTCTTGTTGCCTATGGCCTTGATCTTCTCGATCCGTTCGTCGGGCATGAATTCCATGGAGCGGTTGCACGAAAGAATGAGCTCGAGTTCAGCCCTGAGTTTCTCGATTGCAGCATCGAGCGCGGCATCCAGGGTCTGCAATACCTGGGGTGATTCGCCCCTCGACATGGCATCCATCTTGTTTTGGGCGTTTTCGAGTCGTATGGAGCCTTCAATTATCTGGAAGCGTGAGGAAACGAGTTCAGCTCGATCAAAAACCGTTTCCAGCTTGGCATGTTTGTCGATGATATGTTGGGGGGTGACGATTTTGCCCACGTCATGCAGCCAGGATGCAAGGCTGAGTTCTTTCATCTGGTTTTCGTCGAAATGGACGGTGTCGAAGGGGGGGGCATCGCATTGGTTGATGGCCTCGGCGATGTCCATGGTCAGCTGGACCACACGGCGGATGTGATTGCCCGTGTATTTGGACTTGGCGTCAATGGCCGAGGCAATGGTTTTGATGAACGCCTGCAAAAGGTCTTCGAGACTCTGGATGAGTCGGGCGTTGTTCAGGGACACGGCAGCCTGGGAAGCCAGGGAAGCGACCATCTCCGTCTGTTCCGCGGTGAATTTGCAGACCTCCCCGGTTTCCGGATCGGTGGCGTTGATCAGCTGGACCACACCCAGAACATCACCGTGGTGGTCCTGCATGGGTATGACCAGCATGGACTTGGACCGGTAGCCGGTGACGCTGTCGTATTTTCTGGGGCCGCTGAAATCGAAATCCTCGGCCTCGTATACATCTGCTATATTGATGTTTTCGCCCGACAGGGCTGCATGGGACGAAACATTGGCATGGTTGGGGGTTCCGTCGGGAAGGTGCAGGGGGACCGGAGCCAGCTTGATTTCGCTACTGTTTCGTGCATGGATACCGTGAGTATCGTTGTGCATGATACTGAAAACCAGGGTATGTGTTTCATTGTCCACCAGGTACAATGTCCCTGCATCCGCCTTGGTCATATCCTTGGCTTCATCCAGGATCAGATTCAACAACGTGTCGATGTCCTTTTCACTGGAAAGGGCACTACCTATGGTTGTCAGTCGTCTGATGATCGAGTTGCTCATGCTCCGGTATCCGCGGCTCGAGAGTGGGCTTTGAAGTATCGCATACGCATATGTCAATTACAGGTGCCTGACAACAAGAAAATCCCTGAGGGCTCAGGCCTGAAGGCGATAGTCACGTTGTGCGAAAAGGGGTGCCGGACCGTTTTACATCACATGCAGTCAACATGAACGAGGCAGTATGAGCAATCGCTCCGAAGACATTCCCTTTCAGCTTGTCAGCGGTTTTTCCCCCCAGGGTGACCAGCCCGGGGCCATCGAGGCATTGGTCTGCAATGTTCGATCAGGCATCCGGGATCAGGTGCTTCTGGGGGTGACCGGATCGGGCAAGACCTTTACCATGGCCCAGGTCATTGCGGAAACAGGTCGCCCCACCCTGGTCATGGCTCCCAACAAGACCCTTGCCGCCCAGTTGTACACGGAGTTTTCCGCTCTGTTTCCCCACAACGCCGTGGAGTATTTTGTCAGCTATTACGACTATTATCAGCCCGAGGCCTATCTCCCTCATTCGGACGTGTACATTGAAAAGGATTCCTCCATCAACGAGGATATCGACAAGCTGCGCCACGCGGCCACCCACGCCCTGCTGACACGGAGGGACGTGATCATCGTGGCCTCGGTCTCCTGCATCTATGGTCTGGGATCGCCCGAATACTATGCCAAGATGCTCATTCCTGTGGAGCAGGGGGATGAGGTGAGCATGGAGTCCATCATCGAGCGATTGGTGGATGTGCAGTACGAGCGCAATGATATCGATTTTCACCGGGGCACGTTCCGGGTGCGTGGGGACGTCCTCGAGGTCATCCCTGCCTACGAGCACGAACAGGCCTTGCGTATCGAGTTTTTCGGGGACGAGATCGACGGGATCTTCACCACCGATCCGTTGACCGGCGAGGTCAGGGATCGGCTTGCCAAGACGGTCATCTATCCCGCCAGCCATTATGTGTCCGACAGGGACAATCTGAATCGGGCCATGGGGGATATCCGCGAGGAACTCAGGAAAAGCTTGGCTGCGTACCAGCAGGAGAATCGGCTCGTGGAGGCCCAGCGGCTGGAGCAGAAAACCCAGCTGGATCTGGAGATGATCGAGGAACTCGGATACTGCAACGGCATCGAAAACTATTCCCTGCATCTGGACAATCGGAGGCCCGGTCAGCCCCCGGCGACCCTGATCGACTATTTCCCCGAAGATTTTTTGCTCTTTGTGGATGAATCTCACATCACCGTCCCCCAGATAGGCGGGATGTTCAATGGAGACCGCTCCAGAAAGCAGACTCTGGTGGATTTCGGGTTCCGACTTCCCAGTGCCCTGGATAACCGGCCGTTGTGCTTCGAGGAATTCTTGGACAGGATCAACCAAACCGTCTATGTCTCGGCAACGCCCGGGACGTGGGAGCTTGAAAGAGCTCAGGGATTGATCGTGGAGCAGGTCATCAGGCCGACCGGGCTTCTCGATCCGGTGCTCGAGGTCAGACCCACAGCGGGACAGATGGATGATCTCATGGGGGAATGTTTTGCCCGCATCGAACGCGACGAACGGGTGCTGGTGACCACCCTGACCAAACGGATGGCCGAGGATCTGACCGAATTCCTGCAGACGCGTGGTATCGAAGCCCGCTACATGCATTCGGATATCGATACCCTGGAACGGGTGGCCATTCTTCAGGCCCTGCAAAAGGGAGAATTTTCCGTACTGGTCGGGATCAACCTGCTGCGTGAAGGCTTGGATCTTCCCGAAGTGTCTTTGGTGGCCATTCTGGATGCGGACAAAGAGGGGTTCTTGCGATCCAACAGGTCCCTCATCCAGACCTTCGGCAGGGCCGCGCGCAATGTCGATGGGTTGGTGATCATGTATGCCGACCGTGTCACCGAGTCCATGCGCACGGCCATGGATGAGTGCAACCGGCGGCGGGAGAAGCAGGACGCTTTCAACCGTGAGCACGGGATTGTTCCAAAGACCATCCGCAAAGAGCCGACAACGAACATTCTGTATCAGCTTCGGAGTGCGGTGGACGAGCCGGCGAAAAGCTCGTTGGCCGAGACCGCAGCAGCCTATCACGGCAAGCCCAGGGAAAAGGCCAGGGAGATCAAACGCCTGGAGCGGCTCATGCGACAGGCTGCCAAGGAATTGGAATTCGAAGTCGCGGCACAAATCAGGGACAGGATCGCGGCCTTGAAAAACGAATGATGCGTCAATCCTTGTAACAAGCGTCCAGATATACCGTTCGGACAATCAGCCAGAGTACCCGATGCACAAGAAATCATATGCAGCCCGCTATTACCAGCTCAAACTCCGGTATGGGAGTTTTCTCCCCTTTGTCATGGGGTGTTTTTCATTTTTTCTGGTATTTTTGTACGGTCTTTTTATCTATATGCATGTGGAAGGATGGGGATTCCTGGACAGTTTCTACCAGGTGGTCATCACCCTTTCCACAGTGGGATTCACGGAGACCCACGAACTTTCGGAAACCGGACGGCTTCTGACCTCGACCCTGATTCTTCTGGGGGTCGGTACGTTTGCCTATCTGGTCGGGGCATTCACCCAGTTTTTGGTTGAAGGAAAGATTCAGGATATGTGGGGGAAACGCAAGGTGCAACAGATCATCAACAAATTGCGGGATCATTTCATTGTCTGCGGGTACGGCCGTATCGGTAACGTTGTCGTTCGGGAAATCATGGATGACGGATTGCCCGTCGTGGTCATCGAGAACGATCCCGGCCATGTGGAGGAGCTCAAGAGCAGGCAGATCCTGGTCATCGAAGGAGATGCCACCGAGGACGAGGTTCTGCTCTCAGCCGGCCTCGATCGGGCCAAGGGACTCATCGCCTGCCTGAATCAGGTGGCCGAGAACGTCTATGTGACCCTGACGGCTCGTCAGTCCAATCCGGACATCTATATCGTTGCCCGGGCGGACCGGGAAGGTTCCGTGCAGAAGCTGATGATGGCCGGAGCGGACAAGGCCCTGACGCCGCACATGATCGGCGGGATGCGCATGGCCCAGATGGTGCTCCGGCCGACCGTGACCGATTTTCTGGAACTCGCCCATCAGGGAGAGGAATTGCAGATGGAAGAGATCCTGGTCCGGCCGGAATCGACCCTGGTGGGCAAGGATCTCATCGCCTCGGAGATACGCCCGAAGTACAACCTGATCATCATCGCCATCCGCAAGATAACCGGCAAGATGATCTTCAATCCCGGTCCCCATGAAGTGCTGGAGCAGGGGGATGTGCTGGTGGGCATCGGCAAACACGAGAATTTCGAGATGCTCGAGCGGACTACGCAAGGGTGAGGCAGGGAGACGAAAGAAACGGAGACGGGAGACAGCCCCCCCCGTAGGGGCAGATTCCATATCTGCCCTCAATGGCAACAGGAACAACCAAAGACCGGACAGGAATGGCGGCTGTCCTATAGAGACACAGCATGCCTTGTCTCCAAAGATGTCGGCAAACACTACAAATGCAACTCGGAACATAACCTTTTTGTGAGGCGGAAAGAACATGGCCGCGATCGATACATTGCGTGAGGCTTTCAAGGGATTGCAGAGAATGCTGTTCCGCTCACGGATCCTGATGTCCCTCAAATGGTGGGGGGAGACCGTTGTTCAGGGGGTTCTTCATGACAATTGTCTGCTTCGTGCCTCAGCGCTGACCTATGTGACCGCCCTGGCCATCGTACCCTTTTTTGCCGTGGCCTTTTCCGTGTCCAAGGGGCTCGGGTTCCAGAATTCCATGTATATCAGGGAGCTTCTGCTCCGGGTGTTCGCCCAGAACAACGAGCTGGTCGATCAGGTCGTCGGCTATATCAACAACACCAATGTGGGCACCCTTGGGGTTATCGGGGTCGCTTCCATTGTCGTTACGGTTTTTCTGCTGTTCAACAACATCGAGAAGTCCCTCAACGTCATCTGGGGCGTGAAAACCGGCCGGACCCCGGTGCGCAAATTCACCGACTACCTGGCTCTGATCCTCATCTGTCCCTTTCTGGTCATCACCTCTCTGAGTACCACGGCCTATCTGCAGAAATCCCAGATTCTCGATCAGGTCATGGGGGCGACCATGCTCGGGGGATTCAGGGCCGTTGTCATCGGGTTCGTATTGCCCCTCCTGCCCGTGGTTCTCGGGCTTTTCGTCATCTATACGGTCATCCCCAACGTCAAGGTCAAGATTCGCAGCGGGTTGATGGGGGCCCTGGTTGCCAGCATCCTCTTGCAGTCCACCCAGATCTACTTCATCAGTCAATCCATGGGGGGAAACAAGTACAACGCCATTTACGGGAGTTTCGCCCAGGTACCTCTGGCCTTTCTGCTCATGTATTGGAGTTGGGTGGTCGTACTCATCGGCGCCGAGGTCAGCTATGCCATGCAGAATTTCAAGAAGGGAGACAAGGGGGGCGGCAAGGCCGGGATGAGGGAGGACATGACTTCGCATACCCGCATTCAGGCGGCTTTGGAACTTTTGACCCTGATGACACGGGCTGCCAGAGTGGGTGATCCTCCCCTGGCCAGTCATATGCTGGCCCAGGAGATTCATCTTCCTCTCAAGGATACCAACAAGATATTGGAAGAATTGGTGGATCTCGGGTATGTCGTTCAGATTTTCAGAGAGGAAGGGGATGGATACGGACTTTACAGACTGCCCCAGAGCCTGACCCTCATGGAGATCGTCAGGGCCCTGCTGACGTGTCATACCTGTCCCGGATCGAAAATCCCGCGGGATGTGGATGAAAACGTGGAAAGGGTTTTGACGGCTTTTTATCGGGCCGCAACCGAGAGCGGGGAGAACGTGACGCTGGAAGAGTTTGAAAAGAACGAAGAAGAAAAGGCTGCGGTCTGAGGCCGGTGTAGAGACACGTCTATGCCTTGTTCTCGTCTCGCTTGATTGCATCCCAGAGCACGTCCATCTCCTGCAGGCTCATTGCCGAGATATCCAATCCCCGTTCCAGGGCCAGATTTTCGAGCTGGTCGAACCGATCAAGAAATTTCCTGTTGGCTCTGCTCAGGCAGGTATTGGCCTTGAGGTCGTGCCTGCGCCCGTATTCCGTGAGAGCAAAGAGGTAATCCCCGAATTCTTCTTCCATCTGGTCGGTGTTGCCGGCCTTTTTTGCCTCGATCCATTCATCCCATTCTTCACGAAGTTTTGCTTCCTGGTCCTCGTCATGCTCCCAGGTAAACCCGATGCGTGCGGCCTTGGAGTTGATACGGTATGATCGAAGCAGTGGCGGCAGGGATTTCGGCAGGGAGGAAAAGACCTTTTTGGGTCCGTCCTTTTTCTCCGCTTTTTCCTGTTTCTTGATCTGCTCCCACGTGGCGTAGAGTTCCGAGGTGGTCGTGATGGCCTGATCTCCGAACACATGGGGATGTCTTCGGATCATCTTGGCGGCGTTTTCCTCCCAGACCCTGTCAAGGGGAAACGAACCTGTTCGTGCGTACCACTGGCCGATGAAAAGGAGGAGAAAAAAGACGTCTCCCAGTTCTTCCCTGATTTCATCGATGTCGTTGTCCCGAATGGCTTCCACCAGTTCGAAACACTCTTCGATCACATAGTCGCACAATGTTTCCGGGGTCTGTTTGCGATCCCAGGGACAACCGTCCGGGGCGACCAGACGTTCGATGACATCGATGACCTGCTGGATAGTTGTGTTACTCGTTTCCACGTAATGCTTCCTGTTTTTCTTTGAGTTTCTCCATCCAGTCGGCGTGCCAGAGTTCCTTGAGGGAAGAGCTTTTGGCGCGGAATTCCCGTTGCATGTCCTCGGGCAGGAAACCCGCCACGGCTTCGTTGACCATGGTGATGTACGGGGCGACCTTGGATTCGCTCAGTACCGATGCCCTGGGGGACAAAAATGTGGTCAGGACGATGAGGATCACGCTGCAGAGGAGCAATCCCTTGGCCAGTCCCAGCCCTCCACCGCCGATCCGGTCCAGCCAGCCCAGCATGATCATTTTGAGAAATTGTTTGATCAGAGTGGAGAGGATGAACACGACGATCATGGTCCCGAAGAAAATGGCCAGGTAGGCTGCTGCCTTGGCATACCCGGGTGTTTCGATGAACTTCTGAACGTGAGGCAGGAGTTGCTCGTGGAAATTGTTGGCCAGGAAGAAGGCGAGCACCAGGCCGAGGATCGAGGCGATCTCGCGGACCATGCCCCTGAAGATGCCACGTAGGCAGAGGGTGCCCAGGATGATGATAAAGATGATATCCAACGTGTTCATGCTGTCCCCCTGAAGATGACGATGATGGAAGAATTGCCGGGATGAAAGGTGGTGCCGATAGTCAGAAACAAGCTTTGCTTTCTAGTACGGAGTGGATCAAATGTACAGCCGATAGCTCGGGGTTTCAAGGATGCATGGGCGAAGATGGGATCCCTTGCAGTCTGCCGGGTCGTAGGTGCCGGTGAAGGTTTGGGTCGCCCAAACGCCTCTCTCAGCCTTGACTTGCCTTGATACGTATCCATATAGGTGGTTGCCTTGGCATAACGACCAACAAACGTGCTCAAGACCCGGTTTTCGGCCGGCGGGACTCGTTGTTCTCGCTTCCACCAGCAACCAGAGGTATGGAGATATGCTCAAAATACATGATTTGCATGTCAGAATTGGAGAAAAAGAGGTCCTCAAGGGGATCAATCTGAACATAGAGGATGGAGAGACTTTCATCCTGTTCGGCCCCAACGGGTCGGGCAAGACCAGTCTCCTCATGACCATCATGGGATTTGGCGGCTATGAGGTCACGGACGGTCAGATTCTTTTCAGGGGCAATGATATCACTCATATGCCCACCTACGAACGGGCCCGGCTGGGTATCGGCATGTCCTTCCAGCGGCCTCCGACCATTCATGGGCTCAAGACAGAAGATCTGGTCCGCATGTGTGCCCGGGACAGGGAATTCAATGTCCCCGCCATGGCCAGAACCGTGAATTTCGAGTCCTTTCTGGAACGCGACATCAATGACGGATTCTCCGGCGGGGAGATCAAGCGTTCGGAACTCCTGCAGCTCATGGCCCAGGATCCGCGCCTGGTGCTGTTCGACGAGCCCGAGTCTGGTGTGGATCTCGAGAACATGGCCCTTGTGGGGAACACCGCGCGCAACCTTCTGGACGGTCCCCTGGAGCCTTCTCCCTTCGAGACCATGCGGGATCGCAGGGCCCGGCATACCACATCGGGACTGATCATCACCCATACCGGATACATTCTGGACTATGTCAACGCCGACCGTGGTCAGGTCATGTACGACGGCAGGTTGTGCTGTGACGCCAAGCCCAATCGTCCCCGGGATATTCTCGATCACATCAGCAAGTACGGCTACAAGGAGTGTGTCAGATGTCTGAATTAAAAGTGAATCAGGAAAAGATCGATGTGGATCTCGACCGGTATACTTTTGTCGGTGGGGAAGACGATGTGATCGAGGGTCTCGACAGGATCACCCCCGAGGAACGGGAACAGCTCCTCATGGCCGGTGTGGATGTCTCTCAGAAGGATCGGAGCGGAACCTTTGTGCAGTTCGATCATGCCAAGGTCCATTGTTCATCCAGCCAGAAGGGAGTCGAGGTTCTGGGCATCAATGACGCTCTGGAAAAATATGATGGACTCCCCGACTATTTCTGGAAGGCCGTGGACAAGGATCAGGACGATTTCACCCGTGCTTCGGCAGCCCAGAAGACCCAGGGCGGGTATTTCATCCGCACGGAAAAGGGGGC
>CAYWJL010000030.1:0-12056 GCA_964458145.1 uncultured Desulfovibrionales bacterium
AAACCGGTGTCCGCTTGGAGCCCGGACACCGGATCTGTTCCAACCAACACCAACCTGCTTGGCTATATGGAATACGACTGCCTGTCAAGTAAAATGCCCGGCCTGGTTACGCCTGAATCACCTCGAGAGGATCCTGCGCGCTTGTTTCGGCAAAGAAGAAATCCTTGTCGAACGGGCCGAAACCTCCTGTCTCGGCGACCCGGGTGAAAAAATCCACTCTGTCATACTCCTTGGATCGTTGGGGGGTCGCCCCTGTTTGTTCGTAATAGGTTTGTTTCCGAAAGGGCTGATTGGAAAGGGTCAGATCGTAGATGCCGGTTTCTCCTTCACCGGCATCGATTTCAACCCATGCGTGGACAAACCAGCCTTCTTCGCCGGGAAGCCAACCATGAACGATGGTGCACGATTCGCATTCGCTGGCCACTTCCATGGCTGCGGTAGATGTAAGAAATGTGAGGAATTTCAGGGATGAGAGGTTTGAGATGGGGTGAACCGTTCAAGGTCCGGACGGGTGGGTGTCCAGGCCGAGCCAGGCGGCTCCGACGGCGTTGCCCACATGGTAGTTGTCCGGGAAACATACCGTGGTTCCCAGTTGATCCGCCACTTGAGGGAGTACATAGGGGGAACAGGCTCCTATCCCGATGATGGGTGGCTTGATCCTTACGGTGATTTCGACCAGGGGATTGTCGTTTCCGTGCAGGAACGAACTCAGTCCCTGGTTGACCTCTCTTCCGGCCACGTATTCCAGAATGGTCGATGCGATGGTATCCTGTGCCAGGGAGAGGACGTGGTGGGAAAAGGAGGTTGCGTCCATGCCGAGGGCCCTGCCGAGCACCCGGGCCCCACATATGGCATGGTCGCCCTTGCCGATGGCGATCTTTTCTTGACAATGCAGGGCATCGGTCGGGGTGAACCCGGCCTGAACAATGGATTGCGTCTTGAGCAACCTGCCAAGTTCCCTTTCCAGAGCGATTTCTCCCATGCCCAGCCCTTCGCCGATTTTACCAGGGGTTGCCGGACCGTGTTCCATGAGCCATGCGTGGATGGGAGAATCAATGTGGTCATGCGTATCGGGCGCAGCAAAGACGAGACTCGATTCCAGTCCCGGTCCAAGCCATCCCAGGGCCGAGACCAGCAGGGCAAGGTCCCGTTCGCGGACATGGTCTTCAATGCGACACAGGGGGACCACTCTGGATGGGCCGAGCCGGGGGGTGCCGATACCGAGGGGAGTGAACAAACTGTCGCCGCCAACACCGACGGTGAACATTTCCACGGCCCGGACATGGGTCTGCCATGCTCCAATGGTCATTCCCGTGGGGTCCATGACCGGTTTGCCCTTTTCCACCAGGGTGATGTCCGTGGTGGTTCCACCCATGTCCACCACCAGTGCCGTATCGCCTGTGTCCTCTTCGGCACCCGTGTCCATCCTGGCGATGCGGGAGCCGAACCATGCCGTTGCCGCGGGCCCGCTGGCAAAGGTGGATGCCGATTGGTGAACGGCATCTGAAAGTTCGATTTCCGAGCAGTCTCCACAGACCATGCGCACGTCACCCTGGACTCCCAGTTGGGCCAGGGATGATCGCACCCCCTCGACAAAGGTCTGCATGACAGGAAGAAGCTTGGCGTTCAGCAGGGCGGTGGTGGCCCGTTCCTTCATGCCCGGACGGGTAGACGCCTGATGGGAGCAGAACACGGGTTTGTCGTCCAGGAGCGAGAGGGCCTTGGCGGCAACGAGCTCGTGGGTGGGGTCGGCAAAACTCATGAGTGCCGAGATGCCGTAGGCCTGGACATGGTCTTTCATGGCCCGGATTCCGTCGTACAGATACTCGATCCCCAGGGGTTCCATCTCTATCCCCCTGGCCCTGTGGCCACCGGGGATGTAGCGCAGGTCCTCGGCCGGGACATCGATGCGTTGGTTGAAGCCGATGACGAAAAGGCCCACGTCCGCCCCCTTGCCCTCAACCAGGGCATTGGTGGCCAGAGTCGTTGAAATGACCGTGCGGGAGATACTCTCGACCGGTATCGTTCCCTGGGCCAGGAGGTTTTTGATGCCCTGTACAATGCCGATTCCCGGATTGGCATGGGTCGTGGGTACCTTGACGGCGGCTATGACCGTGCGTGTTGCGCGGTCCATGATGACCGCGTCCGTATAGGTTCCGCCGGCGTCGACGCCGATGATGCAGGATGGTGTAGTCATGGATGTCTATGTGGGGAAAAGATGGGTTGACGACAGGTCGAACAACATGGGGATGCATGTAGCCATTGTGATCATGGCAGTCACGAAAAAAATGGGGATCCTGCTGGGGAAAACAGATCTTGGGAAACGGGAGGGGACCCTGAATCATGACTTGAGCAGATTGACGCGTCGCTGCTCGAGGGGAAGCTTGATGACGAAGCGCGTTCCCTTACCGGGAGTCGAGTCCACGTACATCATGCCGTTATGATTGTCGGTTATGATGAAATAGGACACCGAGAGGCCCAGTCCGGTACCCGAGCCGACTTCCTTGGTGGTGAAGAACGGTTCGAAGATGCGTTTGCGGACGGATGCCTCGATGCCGGGTCCGTTGTCTTCAATGGTTATCGTGGCCGTTTCATGATCCTTTTGTATGGAAATGAAAAACGTCGGGACATAGTCGTCATCCATGCCTGCCTTTTTTTCCGCCATGGCATGGGCCCCGTTTTTGAGAATATTGAAAAAAACCTGCTGAATCTTGCTCCCTTCGCAGGGAATGTCGGGGATGTTCTGGTCGTAGTTGCGAACTATTTGTATTTCTCTGAAATCATATTGTTTTTTGAGGTTGTAATCGTTCTCTGCCAACTCCAGGGTCGCATCCATGAGTCCCTTGATGTCCTGACTGATCATTTCCGAACTGCCTTTGCGGCTGAAGCTGAGCATATTTTCCACGATTCTGGCAGCTCGTTCTCCCCCTTCACGTATGGACCCGAGCATCTTCAGTATCCGACGATGTTCCGCATAGCTTCTCAAGGCATCGATCGTGGTTCCGCATGTCCGGGCAACCTGGATGTTCTTGGGCAACTCCGGGTCAAGGCGCATCTCGATAACCTGCGCCGCCTGAAGGATACCCGCGAGAGGGTTGTTGATTTCATGGGCCATTCCCGCGGCAAGCCCTCCCACGGAAAGCATTTTCTCCGACTGGATCATCATTTCTTCGATGCGCACCTTGTCGGTTATGTCGTCGATTCTGATGACCGCCCCTGCAACGCTGTTGGTGGTCAGGGGGAAAATCGTGATGTCCGTGAACCTGGGTTCATCTTCCAGGGGCAGCGAAACCTTGTGCTTTTCGTAAGGGCGCTTGGAGTCGACGGCTCTTTGGATTTGCCCGGTTTCGTCTGCGAGAAGGGGTATGGCCTTTGACAGGGACAATCCCTTGGCAAGATCGGCCCTGATGCCCAGTCGGGATTCAGCCTGTTTGTTCCACTGGGTGATCCTTCCCTGGGGAGTCACCGCTATGAGGATGGAGGGCATGGAATTGATGATGTTGTCCAGATAGATCCGCATTCGTTCGAGTTCCATTGCAGATCGTTTGCGTTCCGTAATATTGGACATGGTTCCTTCTATGTAGGACGAGTCCCCGCTTTGAACGAGCCGTGCATTCAGACTGACCCAGGCCAGGGAACCCTGTTCGCTGAAAAGCGGGGTTTCCACGTGTCGAATCGTTTCGTTTCGTGTGAGATAGGTTGCAAGGGATGTCTCGAGGTTTTCATCGACATAGATTTCGACAAGGGCTTTTGAAGAACCCTCGAGCAGCTGTTTCTGTCCGGTGCAGCCGAGAATCTTTGTCATGGCCGGATTGGCGCTTCGAAGTTCGCCGGTCATCTCCATCTGAAAAATGCCATCCAGGGCATTGTCCACGATATCTCTGTATTTTTGTTCCGAAAGACTCAGGGCCCTGTAGGATGCTTCGAGTTCTCCCGCCATGGTGTTGAGAGCCTGTTGGATATCCGCCCACTCGTCATGGCGATCCATGATGATGGACGCGGACAAGTCACCTTGTTGGAAACGATTGATCCCCTTGATGAGAGTCGCAAGGGGAGATTGAACATGAGAGTGCACGAACCGATTGGTGAAAAAAGCGAGGGTCAGAAGCATGAGTACGAACATGGAGATCACGATCAATTGTGATCGGGCGACTGCGGAATCGATACGCTGAACGACCTGCCGACTGCGTTGAGCGATTTCGGCATCAAGTGTTGCCATTTTTTCGAGAAGGATGGACTTGGCTCTTGTCAGGATGTCGATGCGTTCCTGCAGCCGCTGCATGCTGCCGTGCAGATCCCGGATATTTTTTTCGTAGGCTTCAATATGTCGGAACAATTGCCGGCCGTAGATGGCGATATGTTTTTGGGACGCGGTCAGGGTTCTGATGTGGAGTTTGAAATCTTCGAGGGCCTGGATCAGTGGGTGGGTCGGGGGGACTTGTTGCGTCGTAAAATGTTCGATCCCGATTTTTGCGTTGATATTTTCGATACGAAGAAGGTTTTCCCGATAGCCGAATACGAGCAGTGAAAGCTGTTCCATAAAGGAGGTGTCTTCGCCGTCGAGGGACTGGCCGATGATGGTTTCGGTGATGGTGTCCTCGAGACGTGATAATGTCGCATCCAGGGTCGATTCGATGGCTGATCGTTCTTCAAGGGTCCGGTTGACCTTTGCACACGCATCGAGGAATCCGCTCATGTGTTTGTGAAGAAGTTGCAGATCGCTTTTGATGGTCGGCAGGGTTGCCTGTGAGGCTGATTCGTCAATGCGTGCCGTGATACGGTCGCCTTCCATGAGCAGGTAGTCACCCTGACCGTAAAAATTGCTCACCACGAGATTGATGTCCGCAAAGATTCGGGAGAGATCACGGGCAGCACGAGAATTGGCGGCGATTTCCTGCAACTGGTCTTCGGTGACTCGAGAACTCAGTTCTTTGACGTTTTGTGAGGCTGTAATGATGAAGATGAGTACGACCAGAGCAGCAAGGCCCAAGCCGATACTCAGCAGGGAGAGCCT
The DNA here is from genome assembly GCA_964458145.1 of uncultured Desulfovibrionales bacterium. Classification (GTDB taxonomy): domain Bacteria; phylum Desulfobacterota; class Desulfovibrionia; order Desulfovibrionales; family Desulfomicrobiaceae; genus Desulfoplanes. Next base: position 5,015 of record CAYWJL010000030.1, read on the forward strand.
GGTAGTGATTTTGATCCGGGATTTGTGGGGAAAGCCTGGCATAGTGGATGATCCATCGATCTTAGTGAAGGGATTTTGATTGGTTTTTTGTTTTCATCAATGTTGTTCCCCGTAGTGCTGACGGGCGGGGGTGCACGTCGAGTCGTTTGATGGCGGTCACGTTGACATAGCGTTTCCCCTCATGATTTCTGGCAATGGGCAGGAATTCGATGGGGGTTCCCCCCAGGATGCGCAGGAGCATGGCCGCGGCGATTCTACCCTGTTCCTCGCCCGACTGCTCGACCGTGCACAATGCTCCGTTGGCAACCCCGATACTCGTATCACTCAGGACCGGTATGCGGTAGCGATTCGTGAATCGGGACATCAGGGTCTCCAGAGGTATGATCTCGCCATCACTGCCGGTAACGCCTTCGACGGCGAGGAGGAAAACGGCATCCGCGGTTTGGCCGAGGGAATCCATCAGCATGGTGATTTCCCTCCAGGTCGAAACAGTCCTGAACCGGGCGGAGGAAAGGTGGAGGGCCTGTGCCGCGCTGCGGGCCTGGGCGCTCATGGCATGTCCTGTGGGATTGTCCGGAGTCATGAAGAGAATGCTTTGTATGCCCGGATCGAGCTTGCGACTCAGCGCTATGGTTTCGGCTATGTGGGCACGTTCGATCACCCCCGTGATATTGGTATCAGGGTATCCGTAGGCCTCCGGTTCGGCGTTGACGCCGCAAAAGACCACCGGGAGCCGGGTTTTGTTCTTGAGGTAGGGAAGGACAAAAAATGTCTGGGCATTGTCGTCGGAGGCTATGACCCCCAAAGGGTTGAGTGAACTGACGAGTGCGAACGCCTCCTTGGCCTTTTGGGGGGTGCCCTGGCAATCCCTTTTTGAGTCGAGGTAGAAAAAGACGGGTGTGCAATAAGGCGCGAGGGCTTGTTCGATGGCTTTCTGCTGGGATGTGCTCCAGTAGTATTCCTCGTGATAACTCATGACGATCAGAACGGTACACTTTTGGGGAGTGAGAAGCCCGGACGATCCTCGTTGCGGATCGAGCAGGATGGCGAGAAGGAGCAGAAAGGTGATCAGTATGTGTCTTTTGTGCATGATCATCGGATGTGAAAAGGTTGTAGGAGTATCTCACCGGGTCGGCAGAACGAGTTCGGTACCGACCAGGACGGCAGGTTTGGGGTTGATTCCCAATGCGCGCATGGTCGCGATGTTGATGACCCGTTTTCCCGGTATGTTCGTCTGGATGGGGATGTCTCCGATGGGCGTTCCGCCCAATATCTTTTCAAGCATGGACGCGGCGATCCTCCCCTGCATCTTCCCGTTCTGGGTCACCGAGAGCAAGGCTCCGAGACATACATGGTAGCGCGTCGCACCCAGTACCGGTTTGCCGAAGGCCTCCATGACACGCGGGAAAACAATGTCTTCGGGTTGGGAAACACCGTGTTCGTCCACCATGCCGTCAAGGGCTGCAGCAAAGAGCAAATCCGCCCTGGAGCTCAGATCCGAAGCCAATGTCCGGGCCTCTTTTATGCTGCCCGGCTCGTTGATGGAGACCACTTTCAAGGGAAATGTATGACTTTGATCGTGTATCTGTTGCTCGAGTCCCTGCAGCGCCTCTCTTTTTCGGAACATGAAGGCCACGGTACGTGCGTCCGGCATGAGCATGCGGGCAAAAGACAATGTCTGGGCGATGGGGAGTTTTTCCTGCACACCGGTGACGTTTCGGGCCGGGTAGCCATAGGCCCCAGGCGGGACATTCACGCCCACGAAAATAGTGGGAACAGGTGTCTTGTTTTTGATGAACGGAACCACAAAGTGGACCTGTGCAGCATCGTCTGCAGCAATGATGCCCGCAAGTTGGGTGGTTTTGAATTTTTCAAAGATGCGCTTGCCCTGCCGGGCCAACGCTTCCGGTCGGGTCTTTCCATTCATGTACTCCCATGAAAGATCGCAGGTCGTGCCCAGGACGTCCCTGATTCCTTGGGAAAGATCTTCTACCCAATAGAAATCCTTTTCATAACTCATGACAATGAGGACATGGGGTCTGCCGGTCTGCGCAGCCCTGGCGGTCGCAGGAAGAAACAGGGAGGCTGATGCAAGCATGAGAACGATCAGCAATGGTCTGAAGACTGAAAAAGGGGGCATGGCGGTTTCGGGTCAGAGGTGATGGTTGTGCTAGAAATTGTAGACATCGATGTTTGCTGCGTCGAAAGAGAGCGGGGGGCCAAGGACAATGGTGAGCCCATTGGCATCCTTGCGGGGAGTGAATGAGCCCAGTTTGCCGGCCGTGAACGGGCGGCCCTCGGCGATGTCTCCCCTGGCCAGATGGTATGCGGTATAGACACTCAGATATCCATGGTCAGGGGCGTTCCACAGCCAGAATTTTTTGACGATTCCTTTTTTCACGTACTCATGCATCATATTGGGCGTGGAATTGCCGGTCAGGGCAATGGGATGATCGAGCTGCATGGCGGCCAGGGCCTCGGCCGCTCCGGGAAGATTGGGCGCCCCCAGGGCGATTATACCCTTGATATTCGGAAAGTCGCGCACGATGCCTGCGGTGATATCCATGGCCCTTTGCGTGTCCTCACCCGCAGGTCGGATGGTCACGATGGAGATATCCGGATATGATGCGGCAAGGGTCTTCTTGATGGCCTCGATCCACCTCGACTGGTTCGGGGCGGAAAAGGTCGTGGTCACGATGGCAATATCACCGACAGGTCCCATCTCCTGAACCAGCGTTTCGACCAGATGGTTGCCGAATACGGTGTAGTCCACGAGATTGACGAAAATCTCGCGGAAATTCGTGTCTGCGTCCCAACTCATGATCCTGGTTCCCTGACTGGCGGCTTTTTTGAGTATGGGGGCGATGGTATCGATGTCATTGGCTGCGATGGCAATGACATCGGGTTTCATGGGCAGGATGTGTTCGATGAGCCGGATCTGCCGCTCAACAAGGGGTTTGGACGGGCCGATCCAGATGATGCGGGCATCGGGAAGTTCTGCCGCTGCCTTGTCGATGCCATCACGTTTGACGGATACATAGTAGGGGATGCCCACGATTTTGGGCATGATGACGATGGTCACGGGTTTCCGGGCGCAGAGATCATGCGGGGTGACCAGGAGCAGGAGCAGGATGACCACATGCAGACACCACGGATTGTTGGATTTGGTGTGGCTGCGTTGCATGTTCCTCCCCTTGATAAACGGTAGTCTCCAAAGAGACGTGATTGAAGACCGGAGCTGGTGAATCTGTCTATGAGATTATTTCTTGCGTAGCAGGTTTTTTTTCAAAAGGCATCAAAAAAAATGGAGTGCTTGGTTATCATGACAAACAGGAGTCGTCGCATGATCGGGACAACGGAGTACATGATTCAGATTGCCGGGGTGAAGGATTTGGAAGAGGCCATGCTTCTGGCGGAATCAGGGATAACGCATATGGGATTTCCCCTGTGTCTCGCCTTTCACAAAGAGGACATGGACGCGCCCGCAACGCGCTCGGTCATCGCGCAATTGCCGAAAAAGGTCATTCCGGTGCTCATCACCTACCTCGATACGGCCGAAAAAATCATCGATCTGACTGGGTACCTCATGGTAGGGTTTTTACAACTTCATGGTAGGGTTTCGAGGAATGAGCTGAAAAAATTGCGGGCCGCGAAACCGGATTTGTCCATCATGAAAAGTCTGATAATTGGGGACAGATCCTTTCCCGAAATGAGCGATCAGGTGGATGCATACGCCCCTTTTGTGGATGCTTTTCTGACAGATACATATGATTTTTCCACAGGTGCAACAGGGGCTACAGGGAAGTTACATGATTGGAATATAAGTAAAAAGATTGTCGAGTACAGTCCGCACCCCGTCATCCTTGCCGGGGGGCTGACGCCCGAGAATGTGCGGTTAGGCATCGATTTTGTAAGACCATATGGAGTGGATGCGCACACAGGGGTGGAAGATGATTTCGGGAGGAAAGATCCCTCTTTGATCGCCCGGTTTGTCGAGCAATCCATGGTAGGGTTAAGGAGTAGAAAACTACGGGGTGGGCGTACGTGATTTCCGGATTTCAAAGATACCTTGTCTTTTTTGCTCGGAATGTGGTAATGCTTGTCATACATTTTGTTCGGCATTTGTATGATATTTGATGACTGTTCGCATAGGTTCGTTGTCAGCTGTTCAACCCTGGGGGAACTATGGGCAAAGATGTCATGATTTCATTCCGTACCAACGGAAGGTTGCGCGAGGCACTCAAACGCAAAGCCAAGGAAGAAAAACGCTCGCTGTCAGCCATGATCGAGGTGATCCTGTACCAGAAAATGGCCGGATTTCCTGTGGCCAAGCCTGCTGATCGACGGGGGTATCCCCGGAAGAGGGACACGCTTCCCGTCATCATCCGAGCCGGAAACGGCAATGGCAAGGTTGTCGAGGGGGGCACCATCACCAATATCTCTTTTGGCGGCGTGCGGATCAATATGCCCCGGGATCTCGGACACAGGATCGTTGAGGAAGAAGGGGAAAGGGATTTCGATATTCTCTTCACCCTGCCCGATGAACCTCGTCCGGTTTCCCTGCGATGTGAAGTCAAGAATGTCGCTGAGGCCGGAGAAAACGTGATCGTGGGAGCCAGATTCCTGCAACCGGATTCACCCAGCTGTCAGTCTGTCCAGAGGCATCTCATGTAGGTCGGAACCGCAGGCAGGTGCTCTCTTTGCCTGATAGGTTCTTCCCGAGAAAACGAAAACGTTTGCCCCGAGTTCCACACGCTCATCGACTCAGAGCGGTCTTGTGGAACTCGGGGCAAACGTTTTTTGATGGGTAGGGGGAGAGGGCGGAATCAGCCCAGTTTGCTCACGGTTTGTTCAAGCTGCAAACCAAGGTGGGTTTTCCTGGTCATTTCGCGTTTTACGTAGTTGATTCCCTTGAGAACGGTGGAGTGTCTCCGATTGAACTGTTTACCGATTGATTCCAGAGAGAGATCCGTGTGTTTTCGGGCGAGAAAAAAAGCCGTATTCCTGGCCAGAACGTTTTTCTTCTTCCGGCTGCGCGAGGAAAGTTCCTCGGTGGAAATGGCATAGGCCTGGCAGATAAAGGAAACGATACGTTGCAAATCCATTTCCTTGATGTCGCAGGCATAGTTTTCCAGAATCTGCAGGGCCATGTCCTTGCAGATATGCTGTTTGAGGAGGCGTGCCTTGAGGATGAGGTTTTGGAGGCAGCTTTCCAGTTGTCTGACATCCGTGCTGAGCTTGGAAGCCAGGAGCTCTTCGACATCTTTGGGAATGGCCATGCGATGGGAATCTGACTTGGCTCTGATGATCCGTGCTCGTGTCTCGAAATCAGGGGCGGTGATGGTGCTCATGAACCCCTGGCAGAATCTCGAAGAGAGTTCGGGATTGATCCGGTCGAGTTCCTTGGGCAGGCAGGATGACGTCAGAACGATTTTTTTTCCGTGGCACTGCAGGGACTTGATGGTTGCGAGCAGTTCATCCTGCATCTTTTCCTTGCCCTGCAGGAAGTTGATGTCTTCCAAAAGGAGAATGTCCGTCTGATCCCTGTAGAGGGCCTTGAACTGGTCGATGGTCCTGGATTTGAGGGCATGGACCATCTGATTGGCGAATTCTTCGGCAGTCAGGTAGATGGTCTTGATGCTGTCGCGGTTGGATGTCCTGGCAACGGCCTTGCCGATGGCCTGAATGAGATGCGTCTTGCCCAGGCCCGGCCCGGAACTCAGAAAAAGCTGGTCCGAGGCAAAGGTCTGCGTGGCAAAATTGTGCGAGGCCATGAAGGCCATTTCATTGCTCCGACCCACGACGAAATCGTCAAAGGAGAATCTCCATGCATGCTCGGTACGGGTTCTGGCCTGGGGCAGGATGGGCAAACCTATGCTGGATTCATGGACGGTTCTTGCAGGTGCACTTTGTACGGGCCGGGGAGAATCACCAGCCTGATTGTGGCCGCTCTGACCATGCACCGAGATGGCAGGCGCAAATCCCACGACCTCCTCAGCCGCCTCGCGGACGGTTTCGAGAAGTCTGTCCCGCACCCAGGAGGCAACAAAGGAATTGGGAGCTGTCAGCCGGATGGATTTCGAGGTGCATTCGGCTGACAATGGCTTGATCCAGACCTGATAAATGCCGGGGTTGAGGCGGTTCTGAAGGTTTGACTGTATGGCTGTCCATGAATTGTTCAACATGGAGAGAGTATCTAGGGACAAAGCAAATCAGGAGCAAATCGGATTATTCTTTACTTTCTGAACTTGGACGATTTTTTTTTTACAGCCTAACCATTTTTTTTTATTGTTTTTTTTATGTATCCCGCATGAATGGCGCAAGAATGACATAACGCCTCAAACCCCTGCCCGCCATGGCTTGCTGGTTGTAGCGAGAAAATTTTCCACAGGTTGTTGGAAAATTATTCACATGTTAAGTTCTCTTTTTCTCCTGTTTGCTCCTATTACATGAAAAAAATTGTCGAAGGCGGTCGGTGGCGGATGCCCGACACCATGCCGCCTTCTTCCGACACTGGATGGGCAACCAGGTCGGCATCAAGGGATCGAAACGCGGCCCGGCCTTGTCACCTTTCCTCCTCACGGGGTTCGAACAGCTTGACGAGTTCCGTGAAAAGTTGCGGGATTTTGTCCGCGTCGGCAGACGCCGAGCCCGCGTAAATTTTGGTGATGGCAAGAGCGTGATCGATGCCGGTCGTTTTTCCGAATCCCGAATTGAAGTAGCTGTCGAGTCGTTTATGCAGATATTCTTCCATATTGCCTCCTCGCACATGGCCTGGTGCGGGTTGCGGGGGTACAATGCAGGCTGGAATCCACGTCATTGCAGATTGCTCATCTTCTACGCCAAAACAAGGTGGAGAACAAGAGCCTATATGGTTTTCAGGTGATCTCATGCTCGATGTCGCCACGACTCTTCTCCTTCATCAAGGCACATTTTTTCTTGTACACGTACCTGGAACAGCATGTCTGGCTTGCCCCGTTCCGGACCCTTTGAAACTCCCTCGCCGGCCTCGTACCATCAAGCCGTTGCTCCATAAGAACAT
>CAYWJL010000031.1:0-11980 GCA_964458145.1 uncultured Desulfovibrionales bacterium
TCCTGGATGTTTTCCAACGTCAAGGGGTCGAGATCGAATCCGAATCCTGTCAGACCGAGCTTGGCACAGGCTATAGCCAGGATGCCGGACCCGGTTCCTTCATCGAGAAAACGATCGCCGGGCTTGAGTCGACCCGACTCAAACAATGTCACGATAGCGTGCAGACACAGACTCGTGGTGGCGTGGTGACCCGTGCCGAAAGCCATCTGCGGATTGATGACGAGTGGTTCCAGATCATCCGAGTCATCCAGGGCCCAGGGAGGCAGAACCCGGAAGCGATCGGCAACCTGGATGGGTGTGAAAAAACGTTTCCAGGCACTGGCCCACTGCTCGTTCTTGAGGGAATCGGTCACCGGCCGGATGGCGGGCCACCGGGCGGTCACGACACTGAGCACATTGTCCGCATCCACGGGATTTTCGAAATAGAGGATGATGGTGCGGTCGTCGCCTGCTTCCCCCTCGGCCTCCTGCCATCCATAGGGACAATGTTCAGCCAGCAGGAGCGTCACTTCATCCACGAGCGATTCGGGCAGAGAGAACTCCACCATATGGAGGGAGGTATCAATTGCCACGGGCCTGGTACTTGGCAAGTTGCCGCTCGAGGCGTCTGCTTGCGGCCGTAAGCACGTAGCAGACAATGAAGTAAAGCACCGCAATGGTGATGAATATCTCCGTGGGCGCGATCAGCGTTCGATTGTTGACCTGGGTGGCCGTGCGGGTCAGCTCGTTGACCCCGATGATATAGGCCAGGGAGGTATCCTTGGTCAGACTGACAAACTGGTTCACAAAAGAAGGAATCATGTTCCGCAGGGCCTGGGGCAGAATGATGTGAACCATGGTCTGGAAATGGGAAAGTCCGGTCCCCCGGGCCGCCTCGGTCTGCCCCCTGGGGAGAGCGATAACCCCGGCCCTGACGATCTCGGCGATGTAGGCACCGGTGAACACGATGAACGCGATCAAGGCGCTGGTGGCTTCGGGAAGAGTATGGCCGAGAACAATGGGTGCCAGAAAGTAGAACCAGAAAATGACCATCAGCAGCGGGGTGCCGCGAACGATCTCGATATACACCACCGACGGCCACTTGATCCATCTTTTCTTGGAAAGGCGCATCAGACCGAAGAGCAGGCCCAGCCAGAAAGCCCCGAATATACCACCAAGGGCAAGCAGGATGGACATGGCCAAACCGCCGAGCGGCCCCTCGGGATAGGCACCAATGAGAAAATAATCGAAATTATTCCAGACAATATCCCAGTTCAAAACCGTTTCCTTTTTAATTTCTTAAATTTCTAAAATTTCTTAAATTTGAATCAATATTGAATGGTACGCAAAAAATGTTTTTCATACACGTTCATACTCAGGGAAACCACCAGGGAAATCATGATGTACAGGCAGGTGGAGATGGTGAATGCCTCGAACCCGTGGAAGGTGTAGGACTCGATCTGCCGGGCCATGTAGGTCAGTTCCGCCACGCCGATGGTCATGACCAGAGACGAGTTCTTGATGATGTTCAGGCATTGGGAAATGAGCGGCGGAATGATGATCCTGAAGGCCTGGGGCAGGATGACATAGCCCATGGCCTGAAGAAAACTGAGCCCCGAGGCGCGTGAGGCTTCCAGCTGGGTCCTGGGGATGGAAAAAATACCCGAGCGGATCTCTTCTGCGATGAATGCCGAAGAATACACGGTCAGGGAGATGACCCCGGCCATGAACTCGAAATCACGGGCATAGAGCCACTCGTTGACCGCTTTGGGAAGCACGGCTTCCGACCCGAAATACCAGAAAAAAATCTGAACAAGCAGCGGGGTGTTCCTGAAAAATTCGGTGTAGGCCAGGCTGATCCACTCCAGAGGCTTGACCTTGGAGAGGCGGAACACGGCAATGATCGTACCGAGAATGATGGCCAGGATAATGGAGACCGCCGAAATCTGAAGGGTCATGAAGAACCCTTCCTTGAGCCACTCGGCGTACTCCCCGCTCATGACAAGATGCCAGTCGAATTGGTAGTTCAACGTTTCGCTCGTTTCGCTTCGTTGGGGTGGAGATGGAGACCATGGCCCCGGGCGGTTTCTGATCGGTGATCAGCAAAAAACGCCCGGGGTCATGAGAGAACATGGCCGGGAATCACCCGGCACAAAAGGATCGAACTAGTAGGGCCAGATTTCCATCTTCCAGTTGAGAGGGAGATAGTACTTGGAATCGGGGCCGAACCACTTGTTGTAGATCTTCAGGTACTCACCGGAATTCCACAGGTCGACCAGGGTTCTGTTGACCGCATCACGGAAATCGGAATCGTTCTCGGGCACACCGAGACCATAAGGTTCGGGAGAGATGAAATCACCGGCAATGACATAATCCTCGGGGTTGGGAGCGCTGTTCTTGAGACCCAGGAGGATGGTGGAGTCGGTGGTCACGGCAGCGACCTTGCCCTGACGCAATGCCAGGAAGGCCTGAGGATAGCCTTCAAAGGAGAGAACCTTACACTTGGGCTGGGCCTCCTTGATGTTCTTTTCCGAGGTGGAACCCTTGGCGGTACCGACCTTCTTGCCGGCCAGATCGTCTACGCTCTTGATGCCGCTGTCCTTCTTGACCAGAATCTTCTGACCATCCATGAAATAGGTGATGGAGAAGTCGATGCTGTCATCACGGGCGAATTTGTGGGTCATGGTGGCAGCGGCCACGTCGATGGATCCCTGGGTCAGCATGGGGATACGGGTTGCGGAAGTGACGGGTTTGAGTTTGAGTTCCACGCCGAGATGTTTGGCAATGGCCCGGCAGATATCGATATCGAATCCCACCAGCTGGTTGGTGTCGGCATCAACGAAACCAAAGGGGACGACCGCGTCCTTGACACCGGCGATCAGTGCGCCGCGCTCTTTGATCTTGTCGATGTTACCGGCATTGGCACTGGCCATGAAAAAGCCGAGCACGAGCACGAGAGCCAAAACAAATGATTTTTTCCAATTGCTACCCATACGTTCCTCCGTATCTGTTGCTGGTTGGTATGACGAAAAGGTTTTTTCCGGTTACAGAATCTCCTTCAAAAAGGCCTTGGTGCGGTCATGCTGGGGATTGGTGAAGAAATGCTCGGGAGAACCCTGCTCCAGAATCTCCCCGGCATCCATGAAAATCACCCTATCGGCCACTTCGCGGGCAAAACTCATTTCATGGGTCACGCAGAGCATGGTCATGCCTTCCCGGGCCAGATCCTTCATGACATTCAGGACCTCGTTGATCATTTCCGGGTCCAGAGCCGATGTGGGTTCGTCAAAGAGCATGACCTTGGGCTTCATGGCCAGAGCCCGAGCTATGGCAACGCGCTGCTGCTGCCCGCCCGAGAGCTCGATGGGATACTTGTGGGCCTGATCGCTGATACCCACCCGTTCCAGAAGTTCCATACCCGTTGCCTCGGCCTCTGCCTTGGAGACCCCTTTGACCTTGATGGGGGCCAGGGTGACGTTTTTCAGAACCGATATATGGGGATAGAGATTGAACTGCTGGAAAACGATGCCGATTTCCGAACGTAGATGGTTCAGATTGACCGTCTTCCGGGTGATATCCTTGCCCTCCATGAAAATGGCACCCTTGTCGATCTCCTCGAGCCGGTTCACGCACCTGACCATGGTGCTCTTGCCGGACCCGCTCGGCCCGCAAATGACGAGCACATCCCCTTTTTCCACTTCTTCGTTGATGTTCTTGAGGACATGAAAATCCCCATACCATTTGTGAACGTTACGAAATTCTATCATTGCCATGTAAAGTACCTGCTTGGTCGTTCGAAAAAGAAAAAAAGGGCCATCGTCACGGCGAACTCTTCCAGCTACAGGGCACGTTTCCTAGGTGATATTGACGGTTTTGTCAAACAAGCAAAAAGTTTCATGCCCTTCTCCCACATCCCAGAGGAGCGATAGCCGGAAGTTTACGTTTTTCTCCTGGACGAATCGGGCAAAAAAACAATTTTGTCATAAACGTCTCTACCCGCGCCTGCCCGTTGCCGACGATCATACATCCTCGAGAAGTGCCTGGAGGCGATCGAGAAATGCCTGCAATTCCTCGCGGGTAACCACAAGCGGGGGCAAAAGCCTGAGAACACGTTCCTGAGTCAGATTGAGGACAAACCCGTGTTCGAGGAGCTTCTCCCAAACCGCCTGGCCCGGGAAAGCAAGTTCGATGCCGATCATCAACCCCCGACCACGGACATCGACGATCTTTTCGGGCATGGACTCCTTGAGACCGTTGCATTGTTCGAGCATCCAGGCACCCAACTCCCGCGTGCGCTCCACGAGCCGGTCGCGTTCCATGACCTCGAGCACCCTGCCGGCCACGGCCGAAACAAAAGCACCGCCGCCAAAGGTGGTTCCATGGCTTCCCGGGCCAAAGGCTTTGGCAACCTCTTCGGAACAGAACACCGCACCCATGGGCAGCCCGTTGGCCAGGGCCTTGGCCGCGGTGAAGATGTCCGGCGTGATCCCCGAACGCTGGTGCGCCCAAAAATGTCCGGTCCGCCCCATGCCCGACTGGATTTCATCCACGATGAGCAGGATGTCATTGGCATCGCACAGGGCTCTGACCTTCTGAAGGTAGTCGTCCGAAAGGGGCCTGATCCCCCCCTCCCCCTGAATGACCTCGACGAGCACGGCAGCGGTCTTTGAAGTGATGGCCTCTTCCAGGGCAGCGAGATCATCAAAAGGAACGGTCAAAAATCCCGGAGGAAAGGGACCAAACCCCTGCTTGATCTTGTCCTGCCCGGTAGCGGTCAGTGTGGCCAGGGTCCGACCGTGAAAGGACCTGTCGAGAGAGATGATCTCATAGGCATCGCGCCCGCGCACCTCCTGCATGTACCGTCTGGCCAATTTGATGGCCCCCTCATTGGCCTCCGCCCCGGAATTGCAGAAGAAAACCCGGTCCATCCCGGTCAGGGGAAGGAGTTTCTCGGCCAAAACGACCTGCTCTTCCTGATAGAACAGGTTGCTCACATGAACCAGCTTCTCCGCCTGGGAACGCATGACATCCACGATGTCCGGATGGCTGTGCCCCAGATTGCACACGGAAATCCCGGCCAGCAGATCAATATATTCCTTCCCCTCGAAATCGGTCAACCTGGTTCCCCTGGCAGATTTCACAGCCAGAGGATACCGCCCATACGTCTGGCACATGACCCGTGCCTCACGTTGCTTGAGTTCTTCGTACTCCATATCGGTCTCCATTATGTATATTCAAATGATTTTCCATCATATGCCCCAATCCACCGGTTCGACATTGTACGCGGCGCCCCATGACGGATTGTTTTTCCTCGCCTCCCGGGGCTCGATCAAAACGGGCAGGGACGGGGGCCTGCCCCTACAAAAAAACGTGTCTGTCTCCCGTCTCCCTGTCTCCCGTCTCCCCCACCTAAAACCTAAAACAGCCCTTCCCCCTACATTCTCCCGGTATGCCCGAACCCCCCCGCTCCCCTGGCGGTCTCTCCGATCTCCTTGACGGGAAGGATATGGGCGTGAAAAAAGGGCAAAAATACGAGCTGGGCGATTCGCTGACCCCGGACAACCCGCTGTTCCTTTGACGACGTGTTCAGCAGGGACACCTTGATCTCTCCGCGGTAGTCGGGATCGATCACCCCGACGCCCTGGCTGACGGTCAGGCCGTGTTTGGTGCCGAGCCCGCTTCTGGAAAACACGAATCCCGCAATACCGGGCCGGGTTATCTCGATGGCGATGCCGGCCGGGAAAAGATAGCGTCCGCCCGGTGCGATGACCACCTCGTCCTCCTCCATGCATGCCCGCAGGTCCACCCCTGCTGAGACGTCCGTGGCGTACCCGAAATTGTCCGGGCTGCATGCGGTGGAAAGAAATTTGACCCGAACTTCCAACCCGTTCGATGATTCTGCAGTCACATCGACTCCTTGTCTTGGCAAAAGAGGTTCTTCCATGTATGAAGGGGCAAGGGAGAAACCACTGCACGGCATCCCTTGCGAAGATCTTCGGCATTGTGCCCGTATCTGCACCATGCGTCATAAAAGTGTAGCATTATCCGGGTAAACCCGGACCTCGTCAACACCAAAATCCAGGCCGTTTTCCTGCCTGTCCCGACACCAACAAACCGCACTCCGCGGGGAGGACCACGATGCATCCCTTGCAAAAGTACAGCGTAATCCCTCGTTTACCCCAATCCCTTTCCTCCATGTGGGATCTGGCCTACAATTTCCTGTTCAGCTGGAAAAACGAAATCCAGGAATTCTTCGCCCAGATCGATCCGGATCTCTGGGTGCAGGGGCACAACAATCCGGTCTGGTTCCTGAACCATCTCCCCCAGGGCACCCTGGAGGAACTGGCCACGGACACGTTCTTTCTGGAAAGGCTCAACGAGCTGACCCGGATGCAGGAACAGTACAGCAGTGACAAGAATACGACCATTCCCCTGCACTCACCGGACAACGGTCCGGTGGTCGCCTATTTCAGCGCGGAATACGGGGTCTCCCTGTCTCTGCCCATCTATTCCGGCGGTCTGGGCATTCTGGCCGGGGATCATCTCAAATCGGCCAGCGATCTGAACATCCCCCTGGTGGCCGTGGGACTGTGCTACCAGCAGGGCTATTTCAACCAGTATCTCACCCATGACGGCTGGCAGCAGGAGCGGTATCCCTACAATGATTTCGATCAGATGGCCCTTTCATTGGTGCGGGACACGAACAATGCCCCCCTGTACATCGGCCTGAACATGCAGGGGTTCGAGCTCAAGTTCCAGATCTGGCAGGCCCGCATCGGTCGGATCTATCTCTATCTTCTTGATACGAACGTTCCTGACAACACCCCGGAATTCAAAAACATCACGGCTCAGCTCTACGGTGGCGACCTGCAGATGCGCATCCGCCAGGAAATCCTCCTGGGCATCGGCGGCATCAAGGCCCTGGACGCCATGGGACTGCATCCCAAAGTCATTCACATGAACGAGGGCCATTCGGCCTTTGCCGGGCTCGAGCGGATCAGAATCTTCATGCACGAGCACCACCTGTCCTTTGAAGCCGCCCTGGAGCTGGTGGCCTCGAGCAGCGTGTTCACCACCCACACGCCGGTCCCTGCGGGCAACGACCGGTTTCCTCCCCACCTGATGCAGCAATATTTCGAAGGGTACGCCCGGGATCTCGGTTTGGCCTTCAAGGTCTTTCTGGCCCTGGGGCGTGAAAATCCCCGTGACGATGCCGAGACATTCTGCATGACAGTGCTCGCCCTCAAGCTCTCCCGGTTCAGCAACGGGGTGAGCAAGCTGCACGGCAAGGTCTCCAGAAATATGTGGAAAAAAGTCTGGCCCCAGTATCCGGTAGAAGACGTACCCATCAAAGCCATCACCAACGGCATCCACATCCAGACATGGATAGCCCCGGACATTGCCTACCTCATGCGCCGCTACATGGGCAGCACCTGGCAGGACAACCCGCATACCGAAAGAATCTGGTCCAAGGCATTGACCATCCCGGACGCCGAACTCTGGCGAACCCACGAGCGGCTGCGCGAACGCCTGGTGGATTTCGCCCGCAAACGCCTCAAGCAGCAGGTCATGGCCCGTGGCGGACGGCGCATGGAACTGCAGATCGCCGAAGAGGTCCTCGACCCCCAGGCTTTGACCATCGGATTTGCCAGACGATTCGCCTCGTACAAGCGGGCCTATCTGCTCCTGCGGGACAAGGATCGGCTCATCTCCCTGCTGGACAATACCAAGGCCCCCATCCAGTTCGTCATCGCGGGCAAGGCCCATCCCCGGGACAACGAAGGCAAAAAAATCATCCAGCAACTGGTGGAACTGTGCAAGGAGACCGAATGCCGGGGCCGCATCGTGTTCATCGAGAACTACGATATGGAGATCGCCAGCTATCTGGTCCAGGGATGCGACGTCTGGCTGAACACACCCCGCCGCCCTCTGGAGGCCTGCGGCACCAGCGGCATGAAGGCCATGATCAACGGGGCCATGAACATGAGCACCCTGGACGGCTGGTGGTTCGAGGCCTACCGACCGGACAACAGCCTGGGCTGGGCCATCGGTCAGGGCGAAGAATACGCGGACAACGAGTACCAGGATTTTGTGGAATCCCAGATCATGTTCAACATCCTGGAAAAGGATGTGGTCCCCCTGTTCTATGCCAGAGACAAGGGCAATCTTCCCCGGGAATGGATCAAGAGGATGAAGGCCCAGTTCGCCTCCCTCGGCCCCATCTTCAACGGTCACCGCATGGTGGAGGAATATGCACGCATGGCCTACATGCCGGCCTTCACCAATTATACACGGCTCACTGAAGACGAATTCACCGCAGCCAAGGATCTTTCGGCATGGCGTATGGACCTGATGACCAAATGGTCCGATCTGCGCATCAGAAACGTCCAGTCCACCACCGATCTCGAACTCTATGTGGACGAGCAGATCGAGGTCACCGCCGAGATTCAGATCAATGGACTGCGCACCGAGGACATTCAGGTGGAGATCTATGCAGGTCCCCTTGACCACGAGGGAGGTTTTACGGCACGGAAGACAACCCCCATGCGACCGGCAGAGGCCCTGGGCGACGGCTGGCAGCTCTATCGGGGCACGGTGGCGCCCATGCACTCGGGCAAGTTCGGGTATACCGTGCGGATTCTGCCCTCGCATCCGTTGTTGCTGG
The DNA here is from genome assembly GCA_964458145.1 of uncultured Desulfovibrionales bacterium. Classification (GTDB taxonomy): domain Bacteria; phylum Desulfobacterota; class Desulfovibrionia; order Desulfovibrionales; family Desulfomicrobiaceae; genus Desulfoplanes. The sequence continues at coordinate 8,645 of CAYWJL010000031.1, forward strand.
ACCCGCATTCGCTGGGGTTGATTCAGTGGGCGTAGGGCACACGGACACACACGGACGAACACGGGCCCGCACGGACTGAGTGCGGGCGGACGGACGGGAATGTATCGTTGAAGAAATTGCGGGCTGATTTGCTGTTGGTCGAGCAGGGGGTTGCTGCCGACCAGGGGGCTGCCATGCGGCTTGTCATGGCCGGGGTTGTTGTGCGGGTGCTGCCCAACGGGGAGAAGGTACCTGTTGCCAAGGCCGGGGAACAATTACCCGTGGGCACCCGGCTGGAGAAGAAAGGGGAATCGCGGTTCGTCAGCCGTGGGGGGTACAAGCTGCTCACGGCGTTGGATCACTTTGCACCCGAGATTGACGGGGGTGTGGCCCTGGATGCAGGGGCTTCCACAGGCGGGTTTACCGACTGTCTGTTGCAACACGGGGCGGCGCGGGTGTATGCGGTTGATGTCGGATACGGTCAGCTGCATTGGAAGCTCAGACAGGACCCCCGGGTCGTTGTCATGGAACGGGTCAATCTGCGAACCGCTCCCGCCGATCTCCTGCCCGAACCTGTTGACCTGGTGGTCATCGACTGTTCGTTCATTTCCTTGAAACTCATTCTGCCCCCCTGCCTGCAGTATCTCAAGCCCGGGGGCATCATCATCGCCCTGGTCAAACCCCAGTTCGAGGTCAGGGCCGACCAGACCGATCATGGAGTGGTCAGGTCACGCGAGGAGCAGGAAAAAGTTGTTGATTCCATCATGGAATTCGCCCGCAAGGAACTCGGTCTTGTCCCCATGGGGTCCATCCCGGCCATGATCAAGGGACCCAAGGGCAACCAGGAATATCTCATCTACCTCAAACACAATCCCTCCGGTTTCAATGGATAACACTCCCTTTCTCACCGACCAGCGCAGACAGCGCATCGAAGAGGTCCTGGCCAAACGCCAGAAGGACCTCACCCTTGTCATCAACAACGTCCACGATCCTCACAACGTGGCAGCCATCCTGCGCAGCTGCGACGCCTTCGGAGTGTACGGTATTCATCTGTACTATACCAAGGAACGATTTCCCGCCGTCGGCAAACGCTCTTCGGCTTCGGCCCGCAAGTGGATCGCCAGGACCCGGCACAGGGACGCGGGTGAGATGATCGGCGATTTTCGGGACAAGGGGTACCAATGCCTGGGAACGGGTTTCGGCCCGTCCGCCAAGCCGGTGCACGAGTGGGATTTCACCAGACCCACGGCCATCGTTCTGGGCAACGAACATCGGGGCATGGACCAGGACATCAAGATGCATGTGCCTGACGAGATCTACATCCCCATGGTGGGCATGGTCCAGAGTCTGAACGTATCCGTGGCAGCCGCCATCATCCTGTATGAGGCATGGCGTCAGCGGGAGGCGGCCGGGATGTTTGACCATCCTTCGTTTTCCAGGGAAGAGTTGGAACAACTCAGGGCCGAATGGGCCAGTAAATGAGAATTCAAAATTTTGAAAAACGCACCTGAATAGGTACATGACACGCAGGAAATACGTATGAGCGGAAACACCTTTGGAACCATATTTCGCGTGACAACCTTCGGCGAATCCCACGGCCCGGGGCTTGGCGGGGTTGTGGACGGATGCCCGGCCGGGATCGAGCTCGATGAGGCCATCATCCAGAAGGCCCTGGATCGCCGTAAACCCGGGCAGGGATACGGGGCCACGGCCAGAAAGGAAGATGACAAGGTCGCTCTTCTATCCGGTGTGTTCGAAGGCAGAACCACGGGAACCTCCATCGGGTTCTACGTGGCCAACACGGATCAGCGCTCCAAGGATTATTCAAAAATCAAGGATATCTATCGCACCGGTCATGGGGATTATTCCGATGACGCCCAAGACGGGATCAGGGACTACCGGGGCGGAGGACGATCATCGGGAAGAGAGACGGTTTCCCGTGTCGCCGCCGGAGCCATTGCCGAGCAGGTGCTGGCACGCGACGCCATCCGGGTTCAGGCCTGTACCGTCGAGTTGGGGGGTATTCCCGCAAAGGATGTCATTTGGGACAGGCTTGACGAACGTCCCTTTTTCGCGGCTGATCCCAACGTGGTCGAACCCTGGAAGGAACGGATAGATACGGTCAGAAAACAAGGCGATACTCTTGGGGGAATCGTTGAAGTCCGGGCCTCGGGCGTTCCTGCAGGTTTGGGAGAACCGGTCTTTGACAAACTCGACGCACGCCTGGCCCAGGCCGTCATGAGCGTCGGGGCGGTCAAGGGTGTCTCCATCGGCTCCGGCTTTGAAGCGGCCCGCCTTTTGGGGAGCGAGAACAATGATTCCCTGACTTCCGACGGATTTCTTTCCAACAACGCGGGCGGGATTCTGGCCGGCATCTCCAGCGGGCAGGACATCGTGGTGCGGGCGGCCATCAAACCCATCCCCTCCATAAGCCGGCAACAGCGAACCGTGGATCAAAGCGGCCGGGAACAGACCATTACCATCGGCGGCCGTCACGATATCTGCGCCATTCCCCGGGTTGTTCCGGTCCTGAAGGCAATGGTCGCCCTGACCCTGACGGACATGCTCCTCGTACACAGGGCAAAGGCTTGAGCATGGATCTGTTCGTCATCAAAAAACTGGTTTCCCGTCTTTTCTTCCCGGTGCCCCTGTGCCTGGAACTGCTGGTGCTCGGACTGATCCTGCAGCTCACCAAACGTAGGAAAAAAGCCGGCACAATCTTCCTGGCAACCGGCACCGGACTTCTCCTTATCCTGAGCCTTCAAGGGCCTTCCTGTCTGCTTTTGCGCCCTCTGGAAACCATGTATCCTCCTGCTTTCATGGATCATAACGCTGCGAAAGAGCTTCCTCGCATCGACTGGATAGTGGTCCTTGGGGGAGGAACCGTGCCCTCGGCCCACCGTCCCCCCAACTCCCGACTGGCTGAAAATTCCCTGTCCCGGGTGGTCGAAGGGGTACGACTCGCCCGCATCTTCCCCAATGCCCGGATGATTTTCACCGGTGTGGGCAGCCCCGGGGACACCGACTCCACAGCCGCCAAAATGGCCGAAGCCGCCATGGTTCTCGGCGTGGACGAGCATCGCATCACCCAGATCGGCCAGGCCATGGACACCCCGGATGAAGCCCGTTTATGTGCCGAAATCATCCCTGAAAACGGCCACATGATCCTGGTCACCTCCGCCTCCCATCTCCACCGCGCCCTGCGCCTGTTCATCAAGCAGGGCCTCTCCCCGGTTCCGGCCCCGGCCGGGTACCTGTGCAAGACCACTTCCGGCATTTCCTACCAGGATTTCATTCCCTCAGCGTACAACCTGATCCGCTCGGAACGGGCCATCTACGAATACATGGGCCTTGCCT
>CAYWJL010000032.1:0-11965 GCA_964458145.1 uncultured Desulfovibrionales bacterium
GTGTCAGTAGCGAGCCTAAAGACTGGAAAGATGTTTGGCGTTTTCAGCTAGGGGCCGAATACGCATATAATGAATGGCTTGATTTACGTTGTGGATATGTCTTTGACCAGTCGCCGATTAATGATGCCCATTATGACTATATGGTCCCCATGACAGATCGTCATATTTTCAGCATTGGAACTGGTATGCACTGGGACAATGTCACTCTCGACCTTTCATATGGGTATCTTTACTCCGCAAATAAAAGCGTTACAATTGATCTTACCGAGACAGCGGGAGAAATTCATGACGCATCCTTCAAAGACGCTCATTGCCATATGATCGGCGTAAACGTGGGTTACAAATTCTAACATTGAATTTGTAGGAAAAAAAAGGCCCTGTTCTACTCCAGAACAGGGCTTTTTTAATTGGTGACAATCACCGTTGCTCAAGCTTCGTAAAACACGGAATACACAACGCCCTCCCTCCAAACCGCCGAGTCCTCGATTCCATGGTCTTTTCCCCACACTCCTCGCAGACCAGACTTTCCAACCGATGGGCCCTGGATGGTACGGTTACTTCGGGCTCGGTGCAAGCAAGCAGTTCTTCCAGCGGAGCGCTCATGATCTCCTGAATCCGCCCCTCTCTGGTCAGCTCCCGCCCCCAGAATTCTTCCCGCACAGCCACGCGCATTCCCTTTCCGGTATTACGACTGTAGAAGGTGAACGCGGCCTTGCCCCAGTCCCGATGAATCAGGTTTCCCTTGCCAAAGGTGCAGCTCATGAGAAATTGAATGGCATCCACCGCGCACATGTCCGTTTCCGTGACGCAGACGATATCTTCGTCATTGGCGCTGCCGAATTCCTTGAGCCCCACTTCGGCCACACGAAGGCCAAGTGCCAGGCCGGGACACCAATGTCCGTGAAATGCCTTGGTCGATTCAATCTGTTCCTGCGTCAGGGTACAGCCGGTCATGATGCGTGCTCCTGGTTGGTGGTTGGAGTAAAACGTATTTGTTTGTGACTACCTTTTCTAAATTCGTATTACTGATTTTGCAATGTTTTTTTGCACCACGTCACACTTGGTAATGATATTGTCGCGATTGTCAGGGTACGACGAAATGTCTCCGAAATGAAATAGCACGTAGGGGCACCCCTTGCGGGTGCCCTTTCCATGTCCCCAGAAAAATTGTTCATTCTTCAAGAGCAGAATATTGGGCACCCGCAAGGGGTGCCCCTACGGGTCAATCCGCGATGCGCACAGCAGTCTACTATCTCCTCTTTTGCTATGGCCGGTACCAGAGCACCCTATCTCCACTTCAAATCCGAGACATGCAATTACTCATCTTGAACTCCGGGGGATAACCGTCCAACGAGACGGCAAGACCATCCTCCACGATATCAATTTCAAGGTCCACAAAGGCGACAAAATCCTCATCCAGGGGCCTTCGGGGGGCGGAAAATCCACTCTGGTCAAGGCCATCCTCGGGTTCGCCAAAGGATCCACCGGGGACATCCTCATGGACGGCCGAACCGTCGATGCCGCAACTATCCGGGATTTCAGAAACCGTTTCGCCTACATCGGGCAGAAGCCTCTGGTTTTCGAAGGGACGGTCGGGGAATATCTCGAGATCCCCTTTACCTTCAAGCACAATAGTCAAAAAAAGCCGCGCAACGAACAATGCCTGTCTGTGCTGGCCTCCCTGGGATTTGAACCTGAAGTCCTGACCAGCGCCTACCACACATTATCCGGCGGGGAACAGCAGCGCATAACCATTGCCCAGGCACTTCTTCTCGACCGGGACGTCTACCTCCTGGACGAAGTGACCTCGAGCCTGGACGAATCCAACATTTTCCGGGTCATCGACCTGTTCACGGCATCCAGCGAGCAGACGGTCATCGCGGTTTCCCACAACAAGGAGTGGCAACGCCACGCAACCGGGATCATCACCATCGAGCAGGGATACATGCACGGCTCAGGAGGGATATCATGAACGCGACCATGAACATTTCCGTCATCCAGCTGGCCTGTTTCTTCTCGTTGCTCATCATTCCCGGCCTTCTTTTCAGATATCTGAATCTTCGCCTGACCCGCGAGATGATCATCGGCTTCACCCGGATGGTCATCCAGCTCTCCCTGGTCGCCGTCTACCTGGAGTACATCTTCAAATGGGACAGCATGCCGATAAACCTCCTCTGGATTCTGATCATGGTCCTGGTGGCCAACGGAGCCATCCTCAAACAGAGCGGTCTCGCATTCCCTAAATTCATCACCGCGACCTATCCCTGTTACGCGCTGCTGGCCATGGTCATCCTGGGAAGTTTTCTCATCGTTCTGGACGCGCACGTACTCTTTTCGGCCCGGTACCTGATTCCCCTGGCAGGCATGATCTTCGGCAACATTCTTCGGACCAACGTCGTGGCCCTGGATCGATTCTACTCCCAGCTCATCCGACGGGAAGACGAGTACATGGCCTATGTGTCCATGGGCGCGACCCACGGAGAGGCCATCCGCCCCTTTGTACGCGAGGCCTGCAAGGCAGCCTTCGGCCCCCAGCTGGCATCGGTCTCCACCATGGGACTGGTGGCCCTGCCCGGGATGATGACCGGGCAGATTCTCGGGGGATCGTCACCGGCCGTGGCCATCAAGTATCAGCTCATGATCATGGTGGCCATCTTCCTGACCTCCTCCCTTTCCAGCTTTCTGGCGGTCATGGTCTCCACACTGAAAAGCTTTGATGCGTACGGGCGCCTCAACAGGGATATGTTTCTGAAAAACTGAGGACGCCAACCGGATCTCTCTCTTTGCAATATTTTGACGACTGTGGCAGAGAGAAGGTGAACTACAAGAACCAGGAGAGGGCATTCATGCGCTATTTCATTCTCGGGGGTACGGGATTCATCGGGCGGTATCTCGCGGACCATCTCGTGGCAAAGGGACATGAGGTGACAGCCCTGGTCCGTTCCACCAAAAAACGACTTCCCGACGCCCTGGACAACGTGGACATCGTGCAGGGAAACCCGCTTGCTCCGGGCCCGTGGCAGGATCATCTCCGGGACACCACTATTGACGTCGTGGTCAACCTCATCGGCAACCCCATCATCCAGCGATGGACCCCGGAACTGAAAAAGAAAATCCACGACACACGCATCCTGTCCACGCGCATGGTCACCCAGGCCCTGGCAGGGATGGCCCCCAAAACGTTCTTCTGCGCCAATGCCGTGGGCTACTATGACGACCGGGGCGACGAGATGGTGGAAGACGACGCCCCGCAAGGCGATGATTTCCTGGCCGGCATCTGTCGGGCATGGCAGGATGAAGCCGAGGTCGCGAGCGGCCAGGGCCATCGGGTGATCGTCGGTCGGTTCGCCCCGGTTATCGGCAAGCAAGGCGGATTGCTCGCGCCCATGCTCCCTGTGTTCAGGGCGGGGCTGGGAGGGGTGCTGGGAAGCGGCAAACAGTGGATGAGCTGGATTCACATCCATGACCTGTGCCGGGCCATTCTCTTTTCCGTGGAGCACGAAACCTTGAGCGGCTCCTTGAACATGACCTCGCCCCAACCCGTAACCAACAAACATTTCACCTCCGTACTGGGAAGCGTTCTGCACCGTCCCACTCTTATGCGTGTTCCGGCCTTCGCCCTCAGGCTGATGTACGGCCAGGCGTCGGAAGCCATCCTGGACAGCCAGCGCTGCATACCCTCCAGACTGCAGCAGGCCGGATTCGAGTTCCAATTCCAGGATATCCGTTCGGCGCTGGAAGATGCTTGCGGATGAACGCCTCGATCCCATAGCAAACGACATATCCCAAAGCTTTTTTGATCAAACCGGATTACGGATTATGACCTCCTTTCATCCTTCTCTGCGCCGGCTTGTGCTGACAATCTACCTGTTGGTGCTCGGATTACCTGCCTACTCGCAGGATACCCGGGAGCTCCATTTCCGGGGGGATTGGGATTATCCTCCCTACGAGTTCCTGGACGAACATGGCGAGCCCGCAGGGTTCAACGTGGAACTGTTGGAAAAGGTCTGCCAGAGCATGGGGTTGCCCTGCCGGATCACACTCGGCCCCTGGAACGAAGTCCGCGCCCAGCTGGAAAACGGAACCATCGACGGGATTACAGGAATGTTCTATTCGGCGGAACGGGACCGGAAAGTCGACTTCAGCACTCACCACAGCATCGTTTCCCACTCCATCTTCGTACCCACGACATCCTCCATAGGGGGCATAGACGATCTTATCGACAAATCGATCGGTGTGCAGCAGGGGGACATCATGCATGACTATGTCCTTCAAAACGGTCTGTCTTCAATGATTTTCGGGTATGACGATCAGGAAAAGGTTCTCGAGAGCCTCGCCAAAGGGGAAGTGGACTGCGCGCTGATCGCCCGCATTCAGGGTATGTACGTCATGAAAAAACTCGGAATCGACAATGTCGTACCTGTCGGCCAATCCATACTTCCCCGGAAATATTGTTTCGCGGTCAGGGAGGGAGATGACGTATTACGTTCACAGCTCAATGAAGGACTGAGCATCCTCAAGAAAAGCGGGGAATACGCAGCCATCCATGACCGATGGTTTTCTCCCTACACCCGAGAGAATATACGCAAAAAGATCATCACGGCACTGATGTGGGTACTCATTCCTCTCGGGGGTGTGTTGATCGTCGTTATCCTGTGGTCTTATTTTCTCAAACGCCAGGTCCGGGAAAAGACAAAGACCCTGAACAAGGAGCTCACGGAGCGTAAACGCATTGAAAAGGCCCTTGTGGAAAGTGAAGGAATTTACCGGCGGGTCTTCCACAATGCCGCAACCTGCATGATTCTTCTGGATAACGAAGGCAACATCCTCATGGCCAATAACAAATGCCTCCAATCATTCGGCTATGTTGAAGAGGAATTGCTGCAGGGCATGCCCCTGGCCGCCTTCATATCGGACACCAAACTGGGGCAGCTCGTTCAGGTATGCCGAAAAGACCGGGAGAAGCATTTCGAACGGGAAACCAAAATCCGTACCTCCAAGGGGATCAAGAAGGACGTGATCATCTCTGTCGGGACCATCCCGAGCCAGCAACGGTGTATCATTTCCATTCTCGATATCTCACCCATCAAAGAGGCGGAACACGAGCGCTACCGCCTGGAACAGGAGCTCGCTCATGCCAGGAAGATGGAAGCCGTTGGGACCCTGGCAGGGGGTATAGCCCATGATTTCAACAATCTTTTGCAAACGATATCCGGCAATCTTTACTTCTTGAACAAAAAGACCGGTCAGTCTGAGGAATTGAGCAAGTACCTCCGGGACACCGAGTACAGCGTGAACCGGGCCAGGGAACTGATCCGGCATTTGATGACCTTCAGCCGGAAGATGGTACCAAAGAGCAAAATCCTGGATGTGCATGACATCATTCACAGAAGTTTGACCCTTTTGCAACGAACGGTTCCCAAGATGATCACTCTGGAAACCAGACTTGCCACCGAGCCATGCACCATCAACGCCGATCCCGGACAGATGGAACAGGTTCTGCTCAACCTTGTCCGGAACGCATCGGATGCCATGGAACAGGGAGGGCGCATCCTCATCGAGACCTCCTCGATCGAAATTGACGAGGCCCAGCCCATGGCAGGAAGCATGCTCGAACCGGGACACTATGTGAGAATCCAGGTCCGGGACACGGGCAATGGCATGCCCCCCGAGGTTGTCGAGCATATATTCGAACCCTTTTTTACCACCAAGGATGTGGGCAAGGGCACGGGCCTTGGACTTTCGTCAGTCTATGGAATCGTCAAGGCGCACAGGGGACACATCAAATGTACAAGTAGTGCGGGCCAGGGAACCACGATGAGCCTGTATTTCCCCTGCACCTCGCCCCTGAATTCCGATCTGGAAGACGACAGCCGGCAGACCGAATCTCAGGATCACATCCACCACTCGGCCTCCACTATTCTGCTGGTGGACGATGAGGACATGATCCGGGAGCTGACCAGCGAATTCCTCCAAGAACACGGCTATACCGTGCACACGGCTGAAAGCGGGGAGGAAGCCCTGCAGATCCATGAGCGAAAAAAGCACGAAATCGATCTTGTGCTCATCGACCTGGGTATGCCGGGCATGGGTGGCGAGCAGTGTATCGCCCGGATGCTCGAGAATGCCCCGGACACGACCATTCTCGTTGCTTCCGGGTATTCCGGTCACCCCATCTCCAAAAACCCGGCCTCATACGGTGTCCAGGGATTTGTGAACAAACCCTACAAATTTCACGAGCTGGAAATCCGGATTGCCGAGGTCATGGAAAAAAAGCAGGAAAGAGGGTAGCCAAAACCACGTATCTGCCATAGAATCTGACTATCTATATTCAAACAACCTGCCGCTCTCGAAGATGTATGTCCAGAAAGACTGGTCGGTGAGTGGACAGTTTTCACAAATCATGGTTATTGAAACAGTTCGGTAATGCAACGAACGTAACAACCTTCAGGAACGACGGAAGACTATCATGACAAAAACCAATACGAACCTGCCGAATCAGAAAAGGGGTTCCTGGGACTGGGATGTGGGCGAAAAAAAGATCGTCACCACCACCTACTGCTCCACCCAGTTCGAATGGATCGAAGAATTCCAGGTCAGTCCGGACGGCGAGAAAATCGCCATGGTCGCCAAGGTCGGCGGGTTCGAATTCAGTGTCTGCGAAAAAGGGGATATCTGGGACCCACCGTACGAAAAAATCTGGCAGCTCGGGTACGGCCCGGATGGCAGACTGGTGGCTCTCGTGGCCCAGGATGGCGAATGGACAGTGGCCGTGGACGGCACGACATGGGAGGAGACGTACGGATTCCTCTGGAAAACCATGTTCAGCGCCGACGGCAAGACGGTGGCTGTGGCCGCCCAGCAGGACATGCAGTACGGCATGGTGGTCAACGGTAAACCCTGGACTGCCTTTTTCGAAAACGCCAATCAGTTCACCCTGAGCACTGCCGGTGACAGATCCGCCGCAGTCGTGCAAACCAAATCCTTTGCCCAGGCCGATATCCAGGCCTATCAGGCGGGATGCTACACCGTGGCGGTAGATGGCACTCCCTGGCAACGTGAATTCGTCAACGCCTGGACGCCCGTGTTCAGCCCCAAGGGGGACAGGGTGGCTGCCCAGGTGCGGACGTCACTCTATGACTATACCGTGGCCGTTGACAGCCAGACCTGGGCCCGGGCTTTCGCCGGAGTATGGGAACCTCTTTTTGGGCCGAACGACAAGTCCGTGGTCGCCCCGGTGCGGGAACGGGGCAAGTGGGGCATGGCCAGGAACGGAGAAATTATCTGGGAACCCGTGTTCGACCAATGCTGGCATCAGCAGTTCTCCCAGGACGGATCGACCCTCTGGGCCATTGTCGCGCCCAAATACGGCGCATTCACACTGGCGAAAGACGGCCATGCGTGGAAGACCTGTTTCCCCGTGGTCACGGATCTGGTTCTGGCCCCCGGTACCGCCAGGGCTGCGGCCCTGGCCAAAGACGACAAGGATCAGTGGACCGTCATCACGGACGATGCCCCCTGGCCGGGCCGATATGCCATGGTCTGGCCTGCGATATTCAGTCCCGACGGAAACCATGTGGCCGCCAAGGTCGAACGAAACGGCACGTATACCTTTGTCCTGGACGGCAGGGAGCTGGGCGAATCCTTTGATAAAGCCTGGAACCCGGTGTTCAGCCCTGAAGGCGACAAGGTCATGCTCAGATATATCAAGGATGATGCGTATTTCCGTCGGGTGGTGCGCTTGGAGGATTTCAAGGGATGATCAAGCTGCAAGTCGTTGGAGGCAGTCATGAATAGCGTGTATCAATTCGTGGTCGGTCCGCTGGCCTGGGTCGCCTGGACATTGTTTATCGGAGGCTCGCTGGTCCGTCTGGCCCTCATGTACCGGTCCGTGCGCAAGAAGGACCCGGTTGTCTTCGAGTACATGAGCTTCAAATACGGGATGCGGTCGATCCTTCACTGGATCACCCCCTTCGGCACGGTCAACTGGCGCAAGAACCCGGCCATGACCGTGGCCACCTTCGGGTTCCACATTCTGCTCTTCGTGGTCCCCATCTTTCTGCTGGGGCACGTTGTCCTGTGGGATCAGTTCTTCGGGATATCCTTTCCGGCCCTGCCCGAATGGCTGGCCGACATCCTGGCCATGGGCGTGGTTCTGGCCTGCGTTTTTTTCGCGGCCAGAAGGATCATGCTTCCCGAGGTCAGCTTCGTGACACGACCCATGGACTGGGTGGTTCTGGGAATCGTGGTCCTGCCGTTTCTCACCGGCATTCTGGCCTATCACCAGATTTTCAATTACGAACTTATGCTCATCCTGCACATTGTAGCGGGAGAGATCATGCTCGCTGCCATTCCCTTCACCCGGCTCAGTCACATGCTCTTCGGATTCTTTTCCAGAGCCTACATGGGCTCGGAGTTCGGAGCCGTCAGGCACGCGAAGGACTGGTAAAAGAAATACCGCACAGGAGAAGCAACAGCAATTTCCGGTAAAAAATCACTCAAAAATGCTACAGTACCGGCAGCAGAAGTAGGGGCAATTCACGAATTGCCCGTTTTCCCGAGCCCCGGGAGGCGAGAGAAAACAGGGATTGTGACAATGCCCGGAACATACTGGAGAACCCATGAAGAAATCCATCGGACATATATCAAAACGCAAGATCGACGACGTCGGTCTCCAGACCGGGGTGGACCGACTGACCCCGGAACGGATCGAGGACGTGGTGACCCGGGTCCTGCAAGGTGAGACCGGGGCCAGGCTCCAGGCCTACAGCGAGATGTGCGTACGCTGCGGTCTGTGCAGCGAGGCATGCCATTTCTACCACTCCCACGACAAGGACCCGAGCTATTCCCCCGTGGGAAAAGTCAGCCAGACCATATGGCCTCTGCTGGAGAAAAAGGGACGGGTCAGCCCGGAATTCATCTACCAGATGGCTCAGCTGGCATACACCGAATGCAACCTGTGCAAGCGGTGCGTCCAGTACTGCCCGTTCGGCATCGATACCGCCTACATGATGCAGATCGTACGCCGCATCTGCCACAAACTCGGGGTGACCCCCCAGTATCTCCAGGACACGGCCCAGAGTCATGCCGCCACCATGAACCAGATGTGGGTGAAGGATGACGAATGGATCGACAGCCTGCAGTGGCAGGAGGAAGAGGCCCGGGACGAGATGCCTGATCTGCGCATCCCCCTGGACAAGGAAGGGGCCGATATCTTCTATTCCGTGATCGGGCCGGAACCCAAATTCCGGACACAGCTCATCTATCAGGCCGCCGTGCTCATGAACGCCACGGGTCAGGACTGGACCATGCCGTCCATGCCCGGGTGGGACAACAGCGACATGGCCATGTATTCGGGCGATTACGAGATCATGGGGCGGCTCAAGAGAAAACATTTCGAGTCGGCCATGGATCTTCGGTGCAAACGCATCGTCATGGGCGAATGCGGCCACGCCTTCAGGTCGGTCTACGACATGGGCAACAGGTGGCTCGGATGGCGCTCCCATCCCGTTCGCGTGATGCACGCCCTGGAGTTTTACTGGGAACTCATGGAAGCCGGCAAACTCAAGCCGGCAAAAACCTTTGATCAGCTGGTAACCCTGCACGACCCCTGCAACATCGTTCGCGGGCGCGGGTTGCACGAAAAGGCCAGGGAAGTGGTCCGGGCATTCTGTCCCAATTTTGTGGAGATGACCCCCAACCGGGAACATAACTACTGCTGTTCTGCCGGGGGCGGGGTGATCAATTGCGGACCGCCGTTCAAGAACACCCGGGGCCAGGGAAACAGTATCAAGGCGGATCAGCTGAGAAACACCGGGGCTGCGGTATGCATCGCCCCGTGTCACAACTGCCATGGCGGACTCGAGGACATCATCCACGCCAACAAGCTGGATATGAAACTCATGTTCCTCATCGACATCATCTACGAATGCATGGAAAAATAGGAAACGCACATGGGAACGATAAACAATTCCAATCGCATAGACGGCAAGGTTTGGATTCCGGCGGTCCTGTTCCTGGTAGTGGGCCTGCTCGCCATTCCAAGGGTATCCCCGGCCCAGGAGGACATGGTCCTGATACGTTCGGACGATTTTGCAACACACCAGCGCCCGCCTGTTCCTTTTGTCCACGATCTGCACAACGAAAAGGCGGAAATCGAAGACTGTTCGGTCTGCCATCATGTTTACGAAGACGGGAAGCTTCTGGAAGGGGAAACCTCAGAGGACGATTCCTGTTCCTCCTGCCATCCGGCCCGACCGGACAGCGGAGAACTCGGCCTCATGCGCGCCTATCACAAACGGTGCATCACCTGTCACGATGAGACCGGCAAGGGACCCATGACCTGCGGCGCGTGCCATGTGAAGAACTGACCCCCGACCCGTAGGGACAATTCACAAACTGTCCGTTTGACCGAGCCCCGGGAGGCGAGGGAAAACAACCATCCCTGCATCTGCCCGGATATCTTTCTGACGATGCAACAAGGAGAAACATCCATGTTCTTCAAAAAGATCCTGCTGGCTATAACCCCCTCTCCCGAAAGCGATTACGCAGCCCGGGAGGCCATTGCCCTGGCCCGGGAAAATGGGGCCAAGCTCTATGTCTTCCATGCCTGCGGTGTGGAATATGGCTGGGGCCAGGTCCGTCATCTGGTACCTTGCGGCGAAGTGGAAAAAATGAAGGGCCATCTCGAAGAGTACTACCGAAAAATGACGGACGAACTTTCGGATGTTGCCTACGAAGTCACGGCCGGCCTGCCTCACACCGAAATTCTTCGTTTCGCCCGAAAAAAGAAAATCGACCTCATCGTCATGGGTCCCCACGCGTCCAAGGAGGTGGAGTGCCGCTCTTCCATCTGGGGCGCGGCCGGGAGCTGCCTGGAAAAGGTCAGTCAGAAGGCTCGCTGCCCGGTGATGATCGTCACGCGTCCCCGTCCGCAACGGGAAGTACATCCCCTGCAGATCGTCATTGCAACTGACTTCTCCCGCCCGGCAAACCACGCCCTGCAATTCGCCCGGCGCATGGCCCGAACCTACAAAGCAGGTCTGCATGTCTTTCATGCCGTGGATGTCAAGGGAGGCTACCAGGGAATCCGCGAAGATCAGGAGGCCATCGAGCAGGAGTGCGCCAAGGCCGTCGAACGCATACAGCACGAATGCGAAAATCGGGTGGAAGGCGTAGCCTTATTCTCGGCCGAGGCATGGGAAGGGGCCCCGTACCAGGAAATCATCAAATGCGCCCGGTGGAAGAATGCCGACCTCATCATCATGGCCCACCATTCCAAAGACACCAAGGACGAGGCCTTCATGGGCTCCACCGTGGTCCGGGTGGCCTTGCGTGCCCATTGCCCGGTCATGTCCGTGAACTATCAGGCCATCGCAGGAAGATTGCGCGAGGAAGAGGACTGATTTCTCCACGACCCGGTAACAAAGGCATAAAAATCACCCGCCAGGCCCCCATCCACGAAGACCTGCCGGGGGATTTTACCATCTTCACACGACCGCAGAGAACCAACCTTCTCAAACCACCTACCGCAGCGCAACCCTCTTGTTGCTGATGCCCAGAATGAACCGGTACGGCCCGGGTGTACCCGGGGGAACCAGGGCAACCCGGTCACCGGGATTGAGCCCGGTATCCAGGGGACGAACCGAACCGTTGATGAAACTCCCCTCGACCTGAGATGCATCGATCCCCAACCGATCCAGGACCGATCTGACCGTATCGCCCGGGCACAGAGGAATATGATTTTCGTCAGTCGTCAGCCCTTTCTTCCTAAACTCCGGCTGCAAAAAAGAAAATGCCTTGAGGGTTATGGTAGCATCCTTCATGTCTGTTCCCTGCTTGTTGTGAGATATGAATCTAATGCGGCCAAGCCGCAGTTTTACGTTTTAGGTTTTACGTTTTAAGTCTAAACGCAATAGCGTTAAGCAATTTCTGAAGGGTTACATTTCAGACCGGAATTACACCT
>CAYWJL010000033.1:0-11782 GCA_964458145.1 uncultured Desulfovibrionales bacterium
ATAGTTGCCTGATCAAACATTCTATTATCCTTTTCTCATTATAAAAATTTAAACTTTGTTATTGTGGGTAAAATGGAAGTTTTGCGAAATAGAATTTTACCGATTGAACCAATCTTAAAGAATGCGAAAGCATATCAAAAAAAAATAATTTACATGAATTTTTCATGAACAGTCTTATAGTTATTATACATTTCTGCCTCACTAAACCATAAATGAATTTCTTGCTCAGCATTTTCAGTACTGTCTGACGCGTGAATTAAATTAGGAAGTGCATCCGACCACATTATCCAGCCGGCCGATCCCTCCAAGGATGATGAACAGCATCAGGATCACATAGTCAAAGGTTCCCTTGACCATGGAGAACCTGGATTGAGCCCGCGTGTAGTCCTGAGCCTTGGCATATTCCTTCGGGTCCAGAACATCCTCGAATTCCTCGGGAATATTCGGAGAAAGGCAGGAGAGATTCTTGAATTCCAGAACAAGATCGAGCATCCAGGCAAGAGTCAGGCAGACGCAAACAACGATCAGATAACCATTCATGTACAGGATTCCATTGTAGGGGCACGGCGCGCCGTGCCCTGTATCGGATTTTCGAAATATGCTCGATTTGCCCCATCCCCCACCACCCCACAAACAGAATCAGCGCGACCGTCCTTGGAGACCGCCGCGCTGACCGTTGGTTGGATATGCACGAAAGACCCTACAACGATTAGAAAAGGTCTCCCGCAAGGGAACATACCTTGTTCAGGGCAAAGGCCTCGGCAACGGGTTCACAGGTCAGGGTACCCTTGTAGATATTCAGACCGCGCATGAGGGGTCTGCTCTCTTTGCACGCCTTTTCAACCCCCTTGTCGGCCAACTGCAACCCGTATCTGATGGTCGCGTTGTTCAGGGCGAAAGTGGATGTCCGGGCATAGGCACCGGGCATGTTGGCCACGCAATAGTGGACGATCCCCTCTTCGTCGTAAACCGGATTGTCATGGGTTGTGGGCACCGATGTCTCCGTGCAGCCGCCCTGATCGATGGCCACGTCCACAATGACCGCACCGGGCCGCATGGAACGAAGCAGGGAACGGGTCACAAGTTTGGGGGCCTTGGCACCGGGAATGAGCACCGCGCCCACGACCATGTCCGCCTGACTCAGGGCTCGCTTGATATTGATGTGATCGCTGTACACCGGGAAGACATTGGGCGACATGATATTGCCCAGATGTTCCAGAGTGGCATGGCTGATGTCCAGAATGGTAACTCTGGCACCCAGACCGGCAGCGACCCGCGCGGCATTGGCTCCCACGGTTCCACCGCCGATGACGACCACATTGGCCGGAAGAACCCCTGGTACACCCGTGGCCAGCACACCTCTGCCTCCCTTGGGACGACCGAGATAAAAAGCGCCCATGAGGGGTGCCATGCGGCCGGCGACTTCGCTCATGGGTTTGAGCAGGGGAAGCAGTCCGTTATCTTCCTGCACGGTCTCATAGGCCAGTGCGGTGATCTTGCTGTCCATGCAGGCCCTGGTCAGCTTCTCGCTCGCTGCAAAATGAAAATAGGTGTAGACGAGCTGTTCAGGACGCATCAACGGGTATTCGGCAGGCAGGGGTTCCTTGACCTTGACGATCATGTCGGACTGTTCCCACACATCGGCGGCCGTAGGAATAATGGATGCACCGGCCTGGATATATTCCTCGTCGGCAATGTCAGAGCCCTGACCGGCCCCTTTCTGGATATAGACCGTATGACCGTTGTCCACATAGGCATGGACGGATGCCGGGGTGAGGCCTACGCGGTATTCGTGGTTCTTTATTTCGGAAGGACAACCAATTTTCACAACAACCTCCGGAAGATAAAAAAAGAGTGGTGGAGAGACAATGAATCTCGATGAATGTTTTCAAAAAGAATCGACAAAGGGAATAGCCATAATCTTCTTGAGCTGACTTTTACTCACGCCGAGTCTGGAAAACCAGGCGAAATGTTCCATCATGAAGGTCAAACTATCCTGCAGATCATTGGCAGTATGGGGTTCCAGGGTAATGGACGGTGTAAGTTCCATTATCTCCAGCGCAGCAAAGACCTCATCCCAGGGCACGGTACCGGTGCCAAGGCCCATATGACGATCCCTGAGTCCACAATTGTCGTGAAGGTGCAGATGGCCGAGATAAGGACCGAGGGTTTGAAGCCACAGTGAAAAATTTTTGTTGTTCGCCCCTCGAGCAAACGAATACCAATGCCCGACATCCATGCAGAAACCGCAGGGTTGCTCATGCATCTCCGAAAGAAAATCCTGCATCACTACGGGTTCCCGGGAGTAGACATTCTCGAAATAGATGCAGGGATGATCCGGCCATACACCTAGAATGGAATGCCAGGTATCCAGAGCAATGGACGACCATTCGGAAAAACAATCGGCATAGTGTTCCATAAACCCGGTATGGGCCACGATATGCACGGGATCATACAACCGGGCTATTTCAAGAGCTCCCTTCAACCGCTTTGCGGAGGCATTGCGAATGAGCGGATCGGGACTGCCGGGATGAAGATCGAAAAAGGGAAGATGCACAGCACAGGTGAGCCCGGCCTTGTGAAACTCACTGGACAGGAATCTGTGATACCCTTCGTTCAGATTGTCCAGGGTCTTGGCATCGAGGCCGATCTCGATACTGATCGTATTGCTGACACATATATCGAAAACCTTCTTGTTGTGAGCCAGCAAATGCATGGGTAAGGCGATAAAAAAAGACATCTTTTCCTACCTCGTTGTTTGCATGAACCGGGCACTTGGAAACGCTGCCTGATTGATGGTGTCCTCGATAACCCCTACATCACTTTTCAGATACCATGGATCGTTTTTCAAGAGCCCATGCTGCGTCCGATACCAACGGTTCTGAAACGTGAATCCGCATATCATGGATGGGTTTGAAATCCCTGGCACCGTAGACACTGAGAACATGGGACTCGCCTGGTTTCCAGACCATGTCCTGCAGGCTCGAAACCGGCCATGCATCGACCATGATCATGGTGTCGTCCACGTCTCGCTGTGTCCATATGTCATTGATCCGATAGGTTCCGGCACGAACGGCAACAATGTCCGAGGATATGGGAACAATGGTCTTGCAAGCTTTTGTATCCAATAATTCCAAAGCCTTGACCGAACGAGGAAGAACCTTGAACCGGAGCACATCCCTGCTCGTTCCATGAGTCTCCCTGACTGCACGAAATTGCCAGTAGTTCCTGGTTTCCTCATCGAGATATTTGGTGATAAAATTCGCCTTCCCGATCATAAGGGGTATTTCCGCGTCCTGCCCCGTATTTTTGCGCTTGTCGGCCACAAATCCCTTGATGTTCAGGATTTCATCCTTTTTGCCGTGCCAGATCCCTTCCAGAATGAGCTGATCACCTTCAAACACATCGATAATGCTTCCGGAAGGGCTGTAATGAATTTTGTCGTTGAGGGAATACACCCAGATGGAATTGTCCGTGGAACGCTTGCTCGACCATTTGCCCTTCCACCTTACGGGAATCTTCCGGACCACCTTGCCGTCCACAAGGACTTCCAGCCACTTGAAAGGGACAAGGGGAATATATTCGCTGTTGAGAAGATTGTATCCCTCTCTTCCCGATGCATACACGGCATACTCGCGCTCCCCGCCGGACCGAGCCGAAGAGGGGAGGGAAACGGTAAACGGTGTATACGCCGTCAATGTGACAGCTCCCTTGCCGACGGACGTATCGTTGATGCGCAGAGGAAGTAACGAGGAATACCATTCCTTGATTTCACCGGAGCCGATATCCGGAACAGTGCATTCCACACCGAATTCTTCAAGAAGGCCGCTGACCACCTCGATCTGCCGTCTGACCTTCCAGTCGAGATCATTGATATCCTTGCTGACCTCAACGGCCAATGCCGGAATATTCAACTGTTTGACAGCATAGAAACTCAAGGATTTCTGCTGCTCAGGATATTTGGTACAGGAAGAAAAGGTCTTGGTATTGAAAAGCCTGAACCCCCATTTTCGGGGCACGATATGCTTGTTGACCTTGTTCAGGACATTTTCTGCCATGTTTGCCAGAAAAAGCTTGTCCGCAAAAACGTCCGTGTCGATGATCACAGACTGGCCATATCGATGGGGACCGTGCAGATTGTCGATATGCGTGGGGTTGTAGAATCCGCTGCCCTCATGCAGATGAATGAACCCGTCGCATTTGCCGATGAGAAACCTGATCACCCTGGCCAGCCGGTCCTCGAAAAATCGATCGTAATCCTTGTCGAAACGGCGGTTGAGATCAACGTTGAACTCACGCTGGTGGACGTTGATGGAGGGAACATCCGCACGGGGGACGACGATCAGATTGCCGACATCCACTTTGGTACGGCTCAGGATCTGACCGGCAATAAAACCGGCATCCTCGTCCCCCTGAATACCTCCCTGGATCATGATGGTGGGTCCGGGGCGCTCTCCCCTGATGAAATGAACCCGCAGAGGATACTGGGTATTCTCGAAAAATACATACTGCCTGTGATCCGATTGGCTTCCGAGGGATATTCCGGGAACCGAGCAGATACCAACAAGGCTACAGAAGAATGTCAGAAAGAGGATAGGTCTCACAGAACACCGTTTCATGTGGGGGATGGTTGATGGTGATGCGAATGCCGAAAATATCATCCTTGGAATATGAATCCGGAATGGGAACACGGACCCTGTATTGCTTCATCTTTCGAAGCTCGAAAAACATTTCCTTTTGGGAATCGAGTGGAAAAATTTCACCATTCACAGAGACAAGATGCATTTTCACATCTCCTTTGATGGTATTGTGATTATCCTGATCGCGTTTGTTGATATCAAAGGAGATGTTCATGCTCTTTCCAATGAATTTCACCTGAACATTACTCGCTATCAGGACCTGCTTGTCGATACTGCCGAGAATCTGAAGGAGATCGATGGGAGGTTCAGCCGTACGGTTGGCGGTATCCTCTCCGGATCCGACCATCAAGGAATGTATGTCTTCATGCGTCTCGTCTTCCTGGAGAAGCAGTTCGATGTTGCGCAGCCGTTTCAACTCCATCTGTGAGGTGGCTATGGTTCTCTGCATACTCTGGATTCTGGAATTCAGGACCCTGTTATCCTTCCAGAAATAGTAACCTCCATACATGCCTGTGCCTGCACAGACAACGAGGAACCCCAGAAAATACATCACCAACTTGAACATGAAGGGATGAACACGCATGCGCCATACCTTACTGTCATCACGCATGACAAGGACACTGAATTTTTTATGGCTCATGAATCCAGCCTCGTCCATGTTTCGGAGACGATCTGCCAATCATCTTCGCCCGTTCGTGTCAGCACGAGCTGTTTGATGCCCCGGTCGGCGTATCCGCTCTCCGATTCGTACTCCTGCACACAACGAACATGAATCATGTCATTCTCACTGGTGATCTCGGGAGCGCCCAGAACGACAGCCGCCGGTTTCTTCCCGAGTTGAATGAGTTCCCGTTTATGATTCCCAATGGCCGCGCGCCCCCTGATGGCCCCCTGTACGGCATCATCAGCATAACAGGCGAGATAGCGATCCAGATTCCCCTGCTCCCAGGAATACCTCCAGCGCTCAAGCCAGGGTTGCAGCTTCCGGGTCATCTTTTGCACATACCGATTCTTGAGGTCTGTAGGGGTCTTGAACCATTCACTGCCGATGATTTTCCACGCCCCCGTGTCCGTCTTTTTCCAGTACAGCCGTTTCATACCTTCGGAGCTGAATCCCGGAGATGTGTATAACTGACTGAAATAGGTGACACAATAGTCCTTCCCTGCGATGCACTTGATGCCGTCGACAATCACGTCGATCCAGGGATATTCCTGAAAAAGTCGCTTTTTGTGTTCGGTAAATTCACTGGAAAAATACGTCGAATCATAAAACGAAAAAAATCGGAATGATTTTTCGTCCCAGGCTTTGGCCCATTGTTCGGTCAACCCGATAAGACGACTGCTGATATCCGCATTGTTTTGCGACACATTATCCAATGACAGGGCATCACTGATGAGGACAGGCGTGGTGTTGATACGAACGTCCGATTGCAGCGTCTTGATATCACTGTTGTTGAGTGCGACACATCCCCTTGTTTCATGGGGTTTGATGGGCTTGCCCCTTCCGTGCATCCAGATGCCGTGACCGGTCTTGCCCTTGGCCTGATCCACGGGATTGGGAAAATTGAGGACAAAGGCCAGATCCCCGTAAAGACCGAAATTGAGGCCCCCTTCCTTTTTTCCCTGGATGAAATAAATACCTTCCGGGGTTTTCATATCCCCTTCCCTGAACTTGTCCCCCGTGACCTTGCCTGTCGTACACGGAATTTTGCGAACCAGGTCGAGATTGTGAGACTTGTTGTTTTTCCGAAAGTGGAAAAGGGTCTGACTGCTCTTGTCGATGGCAAACAGTGAATCAGGTCCATAGGGGCCTGCCTCCATCCCCAGAGCAGAAGAAGAGCACGGCAGAGCAAAGAGGATACATATCCCCACAATGAAGAACAGGCCGATATGACAACGTGTTCCGATCATAAAAAGTGAATGCTTGAGGGTTGTTATGCGCCGGAAAGGTTCACGGAAGCAACCTGTCAATCCGGACGTCCGGTAGTGAGCAGGGAACCCCGGGTGAATATGGACTGGAGCTCGTATCCGGCATCTGCCAGAGCCTTGGCTCCCCCCTGTTCGCGGTCAAGGACACAGATGACCTGAGCGACCCGGAGCCCCTCGTCCTCGACACGTTTGCAGGCCGTGATCAGACTTCCCCCCGTGGTGACCACATCCTCGAGCATGCAGACCTGGTCACCGGGAGCGAAATTCTTGAGTCCCTCGAGATACTGATCGGTTCCATGTCCCTTGGAGGTCTTTCGGACAATGAAGCCGGGAAGGGGCATATTTCTGACCTGGGAAAGGACACTGACGGCAGAGACCAGGGGATCGGCTCCGAGGGTCATGCCCCCGACGCCCTGAATGCTTCCGTGCTCGGCAATCATGTCCAGGAAGATGTTCCCGACGAGCCATCCCCCTTCGGGGTGGAGAGCGGTCTGTTTGCAATCGAAATAATAATCGCTTTTCCGGCCGGAGGTGAGCACAAAGGAACCCTCCATATACGATTTTTCCAGAAGCAGTCGGGCCAGCCTGGTGAGCATAGGTTTGGTAGTGGTCATGAGAATATCGTTTGATTAACTAGGTTGCGTATCGAACACCCGGGAAAAGATCATGTCTTCCTGGCGCAGGTAGTACGAGGGATCGAACACCCTGTCCATGACATCGGCAGGAAGCAACTCCTGCATGGCAGAATCCTTACGTACAGTTTCCGGAAAAGATACCTTGTTCTGCCAGCAGTGCATGGCCAGTTTCTGAACCATCTCGTAGCCCTTCTGGCGTTCGAGACCCGCATCCACCAGAGCCAGCAGGACACGCTGGGAAAAATAGATGTCAAAGGAGCCGTGGAGATTGCGTTCCATGTTTTCGGGGATGATCCGAAGATTGGTCACCAGGGTGTTCAGTCTGTGGAGCATATAGTCGATCAGAATGGTCGAGTCCGGCATGATGACGCGCTCCACGGACGAGTGGCTGATGTCCCGCTCGTGCCACAATCCGGTGTTCTCCATGGCGCTGACGCTGTTGGTACGGATAAGGCGTGCCAGGCCGCAGAGGTTCTCTGCGGAGATGGGATTCTTTTTGTGCGGCATGGCTGAAGAGCCTTTCTGACCTTTGGAAAAACCTTCCTCCACTTCGAGAACCTCGGTGCGCTGCAGATGCCTGAGTTCGATACACAGCCGCTCGACGCCTCCGGCAATGAGAGCCAGCCCCGTAAAGTACTGGGCGTAGCGGTCACGCTGGACGATCTGCGTGGAGATGGGATCGACGTTCAGACCGAGAAGCTCGCAGGCCACGGCCTCGACTTCGGGTTCCAGCTGGGCATAGGTACCCACGGCTCCGGATATTTTCCCCACCCGGATATTGTCCAGAGCATCCTGCCACCGTTTCTGATGCCGTTTGAACTCGGCATAGAACCCTGCCATCTTGAGACCGAAACTTGTGGGCTCGGCATGGATACCATGGGTGCGCCCCATGGCCATGCGCCCCTTGTTGGCCACAGCCTTGTCCTTCAGGGTAGAAAGAATCATGTCCAGATCACTGGCGATCTTTTCACCGGCACGGACCAGAAGGACCCCGTTGGCCGTGTCGACGATATCCGAAGAGGTGCATCCGAGATGAATGAACCGGGAAGCAGGCCCGACCTTTTCTTCCACAGCGGTCAGAAAGGCGATCACATCGTGTTTGGTGACCTGCTCGAGTTCCAGAATGCGTTCCACATCGAAATCCGCTTTTTCGCGGATAACCTGCATTTCTTCTTCAGGAATCCGTCCCAGACGTGTCCATGCCTCGCAGATGGCTATCTCGACTTCCAGCCAGACCCTGAACTTGTTTTCCAGGGTCCACAATGAAGCCATGTCCTCTCGGCTGTATCTTTCTATCATTGGTCGTCCATTGGTTGTCAGGCCCCTCAAGATACGGGCCTGTTATCGTGATATCAAAAAAAAGGCAGCCGAAGCTGCCCGGGGCCCTCATGGGAGCCCAAAAAAACGATGCAGAAAGAGTGCACAGGATCGAAGATGTGCATTCCCGATACGAAGAATCCTCGCAGGGTGCGGCATGCAGGTCGTGTTGCAACCTCGTGTAGTCATAGTCTCGTCCTGGAGCATCGATCAGTACACAGCAGCAGACGCACCTATTTGGCGGCAGCCTCCTTGGCTTCCTTGATGCGCAGCTTGAGACGTTTTTCCCTGCGCTGACGGCGACGATCGAGTTCTTTCTTCCTTTCGATTTTTTTGTGAGCCATGGTATGTAAGCCTCCTGAAGGTATTTTTTTGAAAAAGAAGTTGACCCAATAACCAAAGAAGGGCCTGTTTGTCCAGCAATTATGGAGCGTCAGATCCTGATCAGATCATACTGACGGCTTCCCATGCCCAATTTATGGGCGTGTTCGAGCACATGACATCCATCGGCATGGGGATGCAGGGCTGCAAACTTGTCCTCCCCGGGAACCATGCCTTCAGGAAGACGACTCGGGTACAGACAAGGCGCCTCATTGACCAGGTCGAGACATGCCTGATCAAGGGCAACAGGATCATAGGACGCGGCAATACCCAGATCCGGGCAGATGGGAGCGTCGGAAAATCCCGTGCAATCACATCCGGGCGAGACATGGGTGATGAAACTGACATGAAGGCAGGGTTTATTCTGGGTTGCAACAACGGCGGCAGCGTATTCGGCCATGCGTTCGAGAAAGACCCGCACCTCGACGGTCCAGTTCACGGTCAGCCCCTGGTGTCTGCAGACGGAAAGGCAGGCAGCACAGCCCACGCAGCGTTCGGGATCGAGCCCGATCTTGCCGTCTTCCTGCATAAAAAGGGCGCCGGGTTCGCATACGGAGAGACAGGCTCCGCATCCCGTGCAATGGTCGGTATTCACCAGGGGACCCATGCCGCAATGCTGCTGCATCTTGCCTTTTCGGGTAGCGCAGCCCATGCCGAGATTCTTGATGGCCCCGCCGAACCCGGCCAGATCATGGCCCTTGAAATGATTCAGGGTCACGAGCATGTCCGCGTCCACGATGTCCCCGGCCAGAAAACAGGTGGAGAAATGGTTTCCCGGCGAAGGGATCTCCCGTTCATTCCCGCTTTTCAAACCATCGGCGATGATAACGGGAGCACCGGTCACGTGGGGAGTGAACCCGTGTTTTTCAGCCCGCAGGTGATGGGATACCGATTCTCCCCGTTCACCGATATACAGGGTGTTCGTGTCCGTCAGAAAGGGACTGCCCCCGGCCTTGCGGATGAATTCCACAATGGGAGCCGTCAGAAGCGGAGCGATGAATCCGGTTGTTCCTGCCTCACCGAAATGGATCTTGAGGGCGGTGAGATCACCGGGCTCGATGTGCTTGCCCAGCCCCACGGTCTTGAGCAGTTTTTTCATCCTGAGGTGAAAGGGCATCTTGCGACTGGTTCCCAGGTTCCAGAATACGACGCGACTGGCCATGATGGTATCCTTGCTGTATGTGAAGAGACGGGTTGATGGTTCTCTGATTGTCCAAGTGACACGGTGGTATGCTGTTATTATAAAAAGAATCTTTTGATAATAAGAAATAATAGGGGTCGTAGGTATGTTCCTAAGTGGTATAACTGTCTGGTATAAAATATTTTTTTAGGGTATTTATTGGGAACGATCAAGGAACCGATCGACATGTTTTCCGTATGTTCCCCAAAAACGACATGAGGGAACACACTCTCGAACAAAATTATCCACAGGTTGTTCCTAAAATTTCAACATCTTGAAATAATGGGTTATTTATTTTTCAACATGGATTTGATCACCCCGACATAACCGGATAGTTCTCTGGGAAACAGGGATCGTTGCCCAGGACATCTATCGGAGGAAATATGGACACATTCACCATGGTCAGGCCCGAACATCTCAATCACCACGGGTATCTGTTCGGAGGGAGCATGCTCAAGTGGGTGGACGAGTATGCATGGCTGGTGGCGGCGAGGGATTTTCCCGGTTGCACCCTGGTTACCAGGGGCATGGATCGGATCGTTTTTTCCAAACAGGTCAGAAACGGTTCCATCCTGCGTTTTTCCATTCTTCCCTGGAAGCAGGGAAATTCCTCGGTGACCTATACGGTGGAGGTCTATGCGGACAGACCCGGAGGCCTGGAGGAAGAACAGGTCTTTTCCACCCACGTCACCTTTGTCCGGATCGGGGAGGATGGCGGCAAGGCCTCGCTTCCCGAACGCGAAACCTACAGGTCCATGGAAACGGCATGAGGGACAGGTTTGCAGACTGGTTACGTTCGGATCTCCCCATAGGCAGCAAGACCGTCCACGGCCGGTTGGCCCTGGCACCCATGTCAAAACTCGGTCATGTGGCCTTCCGGGAACTGGTTGCCGGATATGGCGGATGCGGGCTCCTGTTCACGGAGATGTGCAGTGCCAGGGCCCTGCCTTCGGCCAATCCCAAAGTCTCTCCATGTTTCAGATGGCGGGATGAGGAACTGGACCGGCTGGTCTGTCAGATTTTCGGTTCCCATCCCCGGGACATGGTCCTGGCTGCACAGCGGGTGGAGCGGGAAGGATTCTTTGGTGTGGATATGAACATGGGATGTTCCGTGTCGGGAATCTGCAAGCACGGATGCGGGGCTGCCCTGCTCAGACATCCGGACACGGCCGTTGCCATGGTCCGCGAGGTGAAACAGGCCGTGTCCATCCCGGTGTTCGTCAAGTACCGAACCGGATGGCAGGATGACCCTGATTGTGCCGTGGATCTTGCCAGGAGATTTGAGGATGCCGGAGCCGATTGCCTGACATTTCATCCCCGGGTGGCTCCGGACAGACGTTCACGCCCCCCGAAATGGGAGTATATAGCCCGGGTGAAGCAGGCTGTGTCCATCCCGATCCTTGGAAACGGGAACGTGTTCACGTGTGATGATTGCAGGGACATGGTCGAACAGACCGGATGCGATGGTGTGGCTCTGGGCAGGATGGCCATTGCAAGGCCGTGGATCTTTGCCCAGTGGACAGGCCGGCTCGAGCCGAGTCCGGAATTTTTCAAGGAGTCGGCCCTGACTCTGGTGGATCTTCTGGAAACCCATTTCGGATCACACATGGGTTTTCGGTATTTCAAAAAATATTCCCAGTACCTGGCCGCCAATTTTGTCTACGGCCACACTATCTGGCCCAGTCTGTGGAAAGGCGAGA
>CAYWJL010000034.1:0-11730 GCA_964458145.1 uncultured Desulfovibrionales bacterium
ACACCGTATTTCGGCACAAGGTCCGCCAACGCCTCGATGACCGATGCATGGCGCGGTCAAACCATCAAAACGCCCAGAACGGGGCAAGCCAGCCACTCTCTTCCAGGTACTTGTACACGAACACATTTGCCTTGAAGGAACGGCTGGCCCGTCTTGCTATCGTCTCTCAAAAGGCTTAATGTCAAATTTCTCGGTACAGGAACGGATACTCGGACCACCCTGAAAAACGATGGAACATCATGAAAGAAAAAATCCTCTTTGTCGATGACGAACCCAATCTGTTGCGTGGGATCAAGCTGGTGCTGCGCAAGAAGTTCACTGTGGATATCGCCGAAGGCCCCCTCGAGGGATTGAAGAAGTTCAAGAGCGATGGGCCCTACGCCGTGGTCATTTCGGATCTCAAGATGCCGGGAGTCGACGGGATCGATTTTCTGGAGCAGATCAGAAAGATTTCCGATGAAAGCGTGCGCATGCTCCTGACCGGTCACGGCGACCTCGAATCGGCCATCGAAGCCGTGAACAGGGGGCAGGTTTTTCGTTTCATGAACAAACCGTGTCCCAAGGAAGCCCTCATCGCCAATCTCGAGGCCGGAGTGGCCCAGTATCGGCTGATCCGGGCTGAAAAGGAGGTTCTCAAGGGGACCCTCAGAGGAACTATCAGGGTTCTTTCCAACATCCTCTCCCTGGTCAATCCCACGGCCTTCGGCCGGGGAGAGCGCATCAGGGGGCAGATGATCATCCTGGCCCGGGAGCTGGGATTGCACGGGATCTGGCAATACGAGCTGGCTGCGCTGCTCTCCCAGATCGGCTGGGTATCGGTCACCTCGCTGGGACCCGGGGTGCAGATGGACGATCAGGACATGGCCCCGGAAGTGGCAGTGGCCATGAAGCAGCATCCCGATGCGGCCGCCTGGCTCCTTTCGGACATTCCACGGCTCGAAAAGGTCATTGAGATGATCCGGCTGCAAAAGGCGGATTATCGGGATGGCCGGGATATTCCCATGGGTGCCTACATGCTCCGGGTCTGCCTGGATTTCGACGACCTCAAGCAGCAGGAGATGCTCACGGCTGACGCGGTGGAGATCATGCGCAAGAATGCCGGGCTCTATCATCCCGAGGTCTTGGATCGCTTCTGCCGGCTGGTGACCTCGTCGCACAAGCAGGGTGTGCGGGCCATCAAGCTCAAGGATCTGGAAGAGGGATGGATTTTTGCCGAAAATCTCACGGTCAAGGGGGGAGGGCACCTGCTCATCGCCAAGGGCCATGTGGTCAGCCAGGCCACCATGTACCGGTTGAAGATCCTTTCCGAGACCTATTCCCTGGGGGACCGGTATATCTCGGTGTACCCGCCTCTTTTCAGTGACGAGTAGAACCGCAGCATGCACAAAATGCGAAATACCTCAGCGGGTTCACCCACGTTGGATGATCTTGTGGTCAGGGTTCCCTGGTTTTCCAAATCTCAATGGGCGTCCGTGTGCCGAGAGAGTCAGGACCCGGTGCTGACGGACAAGGCCTATTCCACGTGGCGCAAGGAAGCCAAGGCGAACCTTGCTTCCATCCACCGGGCCGGGATCGAGACCCGCAAGGTGGAGGTGGATGCGGACACCTTCATTGGCTGGTGCCGGGAGAAGAACCGACCGGTGACCAGCGCGTCCCTGGCCGGATATATCGAAGCCTGTCCGGATGACTGATTCTCTCTCCCCCGTTTGGAGGAAATATTCTTGTCCATGAAAAAGCCCCGATTTCGGGGCTTTTTGTTTGGGTATGTGGAAAAAAAGGCTCAGAAGGGCAGGGAGAGTTCCCGCTCGGGTCGGTGCTGTCTTTTGGGGGCGGCTGTGCGAAGGGGTTTGCGGCGGGTTCTTTTTTTTGCGGGCATTTTGCCCTTTCTATACGGATGGAGGCAGCATGGCCGGATGTTTCCGACCGATTTTCCCGCGGTGCATCTGTCGGCGTCCCTGGCGGAACCCGCGCACCGCAGGCAGTATTTTCTGATGACCTTGAGGAGGTTGACGGAGCTTCCCCGCTCTCGGGTGCCGAAGCGGAAGGGGTGAAAAGGGCAGGTCGTGTCCGGACAGTCGGCAACGAATTTTCTGCTACCACCCTGGCAAAGAAGACATGTCTTCCGGATGGCCTTGATGGGGCTGATCCGTTCTGGGGGCATACATTCCTCGCGTGCTGTGATCGGGAGAATGGCGAAAGGCTCATCGCTCTGTGTGCCCGGGCGACGAT
Organism: uncultured Desulfovibrionales bacterium; assembly: GCA_964458145.1. Classification (GTDB taxonomy): domain Bacteria; phylum Desulfobacterota; class Desulfovibrionia; order Desulfovibrionales; family Desulfomicrobiaceae; genus Desulfoplanes. The sequence goes on from CAYWJL010000034.1 coordinate 2,230, forward strand.
CTTGTCAAGAGGAGAGCAGCAACAGGGCAGGGCTGATTTGTTCTCATGGCCGGCTTACCCCGTTCTGGGCGCTTTGAAACTCCCTCGCCGGCCTCGAACCGGGTAAAAAAAACTTGACACGCTTGTTCGTTTTCGCACAAAAAGATCCCGACCGAGCGCTCACTCGGGAATTTTCAAGGAGAACGCATGTCACTCAAGCAAAACATTCTGGAAACCGCGACGCAGCTTTTTGCCACCAATGGATTCAAGAATACCTCCATTTCCTTGATTTCCAAGCATTCAGGGGCTGCGGAAGGTACCATCTTTCACCATTTCAAGAACAAGGAGGACGTTTTTTTGTGCGCCCTGAACAGGGCCAAGGGACTGATCATCAACGAAGTGGATGAACAGATCAACAACCGACAGTTCGATACGGGGCTGGAAATGGTCGAAGCTGTCATCAACGTGTATTTTTATTTGTCCGAGGAATGGGGGCAGGAACTCTCCCTGCTGCACAGGAGTCATCCCTATGAGTTGGCTTCGGTGAACAATGCCTGTCGGACAACGGTTGAAACCATCTACAATTGTTTCTTGAGCGCAATGAGCGAGGGGATCGTCATCGGCAAGGAGGATGGGTCCATTGCCGATGTTGCCGCGTCCAAGACCGCGGTCATCATCTTCGGGATGCTCAACGGCTTGTTGCGGTTCGATGTTGAGAACATTTTTCCTGTGCATTCCCTGTATTTTGACATTTTGCAGGCGTGCAAGAAAATTTTAACCAACAGTTGTGACGAGGTGCAGGTATGATTGCTGTCGTATCCAAAATTTTTCCTTTCATGGACTGGTTCAAGGGCTACTCCATGGGCAAATTCAAGCTGGACATGGTTGCCGGTTTGACCGTGGCCCTGGTGCTCATTCCCCAGTCAATGGCGTATGCTCAGCTTGCCGGGCTCCCGGCCTATTATGGTTTGTATGCTTCCTTTCTGCCACCCATGATCGCTGCCCTGTTCGGATCGAGCCGTCAGCTGGCAACGGGACCCGTGGCTGTGGTCTCGCTCATGACGGCTGCCTCCCTGGAGCCCCTGGCAACGGCCGGCAGCGAAGCGTTTGTGGCCTACGCCATTCTTCTGGCCCTGAGTGTCGGCCTATTTCAGCTCCTTCTCGGCGTGCTCCGGCTGGGACTGGTGGTCAACTTTCTCTCCCACCCGGTGGTCAACGGGTTCACCAATGCCGCGGCCATCATCATTGCCACGTCTCAGTTCTCCAAACTTTTCGGCGTGTACGTGGACAAGGCCAGCCATCACTATGAAACCATCTGGCGGGTGTGCGTGGCCGCGGTCCATTACACCCACTGGCCTACATTGGCCATGGCGGTTCTGGCCTTCGGCATCATGTACGGGCTCAAGAAGATCAACCCCAGGATTCCCAATGTGCTCGTGGCCGTTGTCGTGACCACCCTGCTCTCCTGGGCACTCAGTTTTCAGCACGACTACACGGGAAGCCTGGATCAGATCGTATCTCCTGAAGTGCACGAAAATATTGCCGCTTTCAACAAGGCCGTTGCTGACAACGCACGGTATGGGGAAGATCGGGCCAAACTCACCGGGGATCTGACAGCCATCAAGGAACAGAGCGGGGAACGCTCCATCGCGTATCTGGACAAGCAGCACGATATCGACATCGTGAGCGCCAAGATCGAGATGGCCAAATCCAGTGCCCACCTCTACCGTGAAGAGATCCGCAATCAGCTCTTTGCCGGTGTGGAGCAGGTCGGAGGCTCCATGCTCTTCTACCCTCAGGGACAGCTTCCTGCCGGCGTGGAAAGTGACGGCCGTACCTGGAGAATCAAGATCAAGAATTCCGAACTCGCCGCCGATGACGTGAAGTTCTCCGGCGGTGGTGCGGTCGTGGGCGTGGTCCCCAGCGGGTTGCCCACCATCAGCATTCCTGCCATCTCCCTGGGTACCATTCTGACCCTGCTCCCTTTTGCAGCCATCATTTCTCTGCTCGGATTCATGGAAGCCATTTCCATTGCCAAGGCCATGGCCGCCAAGACCGGGCAGCGCCTCGATCCCAACCAGGAGCTCATCGGTCAGGGACTGGCCAACATTCTCGGGGCATTCGGCAAGAGCTATCCGGCCTCGGGATCGTTCTCCCGGTCGGCCGTCAACCTCCAGGCCGGGGCCGTGACCGGGTTTTCCAGCGTGGTCACCAGTCTGACCGTGGTCATCGCCCTGCTCTTCTTCACCCCGCTGCTCTACCATCTGCCCCAGGCCGTGCTGGCCGCGGTCATCATGATGGCGGTCATCGGGCTGGTGAACGTCTCGGGTTTCATCCATGCCTGGAAGGCCCAGTGGTATGACGGAGCCATCTCCATCTTCACCTTTCTGTGCACCCTGGCCTTTGCCCCGCATCTGGACAAGGGTATCATGGTGGGCGTGGTTCTCTCCCTGGGCGTGTTCCTGTACAAGAGCATGCGCCCCAAGGTGGCCAAACTGGCCATGGACAAGGATTCCTCCCTGCAGTGCGTGGATACCTCGGTGCTCGACGAATGCAAGTACATCGCCACCATCCGTTTCGATGGCCCGCTGTTCTTTGCCAATGCCAGCTATCTCGAGGATCAGGTCACCGAGATCATGCGTTCCATGCCCAATCTCAAGCATATCCATATAGAAGCCAGCGGGATCAACGAGATGGACGCTTCGGGTGAAGAGGCATTGTCCCTGCTTGTGGAACGCATCCGCAGCGCGGGCAAGGGCATCTCCTTTTCCGGGGTCAAGGAACGGGTTCTCGATGTCATGAGACGGACCCATCTCCTGGAAAAGATCGGCGAGGAAAACATCTATCCCACCCTTGAAGGAGCCATCAAAGGTCTGTATACCTCGGTGCATCCCCAGGATGGGGATGACTGCGGGTGTCCTCTGATGAGCTATATACCCAGAAGCTGTGACGATCCGGCCACGACAGTCTGATAGACACAGCTCGTATTCTCCGGTGTCGGACGCAATGCGGACTTTTTTTGCTCCGGCACCGGCCGACCCCGACAAGGTTGTGCAAACCCATTCTTCCAAAGGGAGGATTCTCATGCCTTCGATAACGATATTCCACGGCAATTTTGTCCATTCCAAGGAGATCGGCACGCAGGTGGCCGATGCCCTCGGCTATGAGCTGGTCCATGATCAGGATCTCATCGCCAAGGCCAGTGAGCGGTTCAATATTGCCGAGAACAAGATCACCCGGGCCGTGTACGAAAAACCCTCGGCCTTTGATAAATTCACCCACGAAAAGGCCCGGTGCGTGGCCTATCTCAAATCCGTCATGGCCAGCGATCTGGCCAGGGAAAACGTGGTTTATTTCGGGTTTCTGGGCCATCTCGTCCCCGAATCCGTGTCCCACGTGCTCAAGGTCTGTCTCATCGCCGACCGCAAGGCCCGCCTCGAGCTGGCTCAGGCCACGGGGATGAGCGAGAAAGATGCTCAAAAGGCCATCCTCAAATACGATGAAAGCTGTTCCTTCTGGACCGATCATCTCTTCCACAAGGATTCCTGGGACGCGTCCCTGTACGACATCATCGTTCCCACGGACAAGAAAGAGCGGTCCGAATGCGTGGACATCATCGTCAAGGCCGCCAGCAACGAGGTTCTGAGGACTACGGACAAGAGCCGCCAGGCTGTCACCGATTTCGTGCTGGCCGACAAATCCGGGCAGGTGCGGCTGTACAAGGCGCCGGACACAGCATGACGGTGATGGCGGATCAGGGCGCGGTGACCATTGTCATCGAAAAGAACGTGATCATGCTCTCCCGCCTCGAGGATGAGCTCAAGCAGATCGCATCGGGCGTTGAAGGCGTCAGCGAGGTGTTTACCAAGGTGGGGGCGAATTTCTACCGCAACGATGTGTACAGACGGTACGATTTCGAGACCCCGACCAAGGTTCTGCTCGTGGATGACGAAAGGGAGTTCGTGGAGACCCTGTCCGAGCGCATGCTCATGCGGGACATGGGGTCCCATGTGGTCTATGACGGGGAACAGGCCCTGGAGTTCGTCCAGGACGAGGAGCCCGAGGTCATGGTCCTGGATCTGCGTATGCCGGGAGTGGACGGCTACGAAGTTCTGCGCAGGATCAAGAAGGAACACGCCAAGGGCGAGGTGATCATCCTCACCGGACACGGGTCCGATGCGGACCGGGCCAAGTGCATGGAGATGGGTGCCTTTGCCTATCTGGAGAAACCGGTCAACATCGACAAGCTGGCCGATACCCTCAAGGCTGCCAAGGCCAAGTACGCACAGGGTTAAAAATGACTGCACCATGTCCCCGGCCCGACCATCCGCCTTTGGCAATGGCGGCCGGGGGCATGTGTCCGATGTGCGTGGGATTGACCCTTAATTTCAGGTGGTGAACAGCGGATCATGAAAAACATGCCCGAATTCATGTACAGACTCCTTCCCCCGTTTTGGAGGGAGACCGATCCCGTCAAGGACGCCCAGAGCCTGTTCAGCTACCGGCGGGTCTGGTGGTGGGTGATCATCAGCACGACCACGGTTTCCATCCTGCCCCTGCTCTTGCTGACGGTCATGAATCTCAACCAGTACCAGAAGACCATCTATTCAGAGATGGTGTATCCGGCGTCGCGGCTTGTCTCCAATGTCAAGCGCAGCGTTTCCTTCTTTCTCGAGGAACGCCGTTCGGCCCTGACGTTTCTGGTGGAGGACAATTCCTTTGAGCAACTCACCGACAGACGTCATCTGGGCAAACTTTTCGCCCATTTGAAGAAATCCTTTGGGGGGTTCATCGACATCGGGGTGATCGACGTCCAGGGGGTACAGCGGGCCTATGTCGGTCCCTATCCCCTGCAGGACAAAAACTACAAGGAGCAGGGCTGGTTCGGCGAGGTCATTGTTCGGGGAATCTACATCAGTGACGTGTTCAGGGGGTTTCGGGACGTTCCCCACTTCATCATCGCGGTGAAGCACCAGCAGGATGACGGTTCCTTCTTCATCCTTCGGGCAACCATCGATACCAGCCAATTTTACGATCTGGTGGAGCATCTGGATATCCGTCCCGGTTGGGACGCATTCATCGTCAACCAGGAGGGGATCCTCCAGACACCTTCGCGCAGTCACGGCCAGGTGCTGGAACCCAGCGGGGTGCAGGTCCCCCAGTATTCCACGACCACCAAGATTCTTCAGACACCGGAGTGGGTCACCGGGTACGCCTATATCCCGGAATCTCCGTTTATCTTCATGCTCCTGCGTGAGCAGGGTGGCGCGGCCGACGGATGGGACAAGCTCAGAAACGAGGTGCTCATCTTTCTCGCGGTCAGCGTCGTGGTCATCTTTTTCGTCATCCTCTGGGTGGTCACCTTTCTGGTCAATCGGATCTACCTGGCCGACAAGACCCGGTCCGCGGCCATGCGCCGCATCGAGCACACCGGGAAAATGGCCTCCATCGGCAGGCTGGCCGCGGGTGTGGCCCACGAAATCAACAATCCGCTGGCCATCATCAATGAGAAGAGCGGACTGATCAAGGATCTGCTGACCTATTCCAAAGACTACAAGGAAGATCCCCGGTTGATCGGGCTGGTCGATTCGGTGCTCAAGTCCGTAGAGCGGTGCAGTACGAGCACCCACAGGCTGCTCGGGTTCGCCCGGCACATCGATGTGCGTGTGGAATCCCTGGATATGACCAATCTCATGGGCGAGGTGCTCGAGTTCCTCAAAAAAGAGGCCGAGTACCGGGATATCCACATCGGTCTGCACGCTGAAGACGATCTGCCCGAGATTCAGAGCGATCGGGGACAACTCCAGCAGGTTTTCCTGAATATCGTCAACAATGCCTTTGCCGCTGTGGACGATGGGGGATGGATCAATATCGAGCTGCAAAAAATCGGTACGAATCGGGTGGCCGTGATGATCGCGGACAACGGCAAGGGAATCAGCCGGGAAAACATCAAACGTATTTTCGACCCCTTTTTCTCCACCAAGACCAAACAGGGCGGAACCGGCCTCGGCCTGTCCATCACCTATGGTCTGGTGGAAAAACTCGGGGGGAGTATCCACGTGGAAAGTGAACTCGGAAAGGGGACGACGTTCACTATCGAACTGCCCGTCAAACGCTAGCACGGGACGGCTCGAAAGCCACGGGAAGAGGCAAGGGGTTTATCCAACAGCAGGGAGTGGACCATTGGTGTTCGAGGTCCTCAGGGGAGCGTGATAGTGCATATACTTTTGGTCGATGATGAAGAGGAATTGGTAAGTACACTGGCCGAGCGGCTGGGGTTTAGAGGGATTCGCGCCGAATGGGCCACAACTGCGGAAAGGGCGTTGGAACTGGTACAGGAAAAGGATTTCGATATCGCGGTCCTGGACGTGAAGATGCCCCGTATAAGCGGGCTTGAGCTCATGGGTATGCTCAAAAACAAGGCCCCTGGATTGCGTTTCATCTTTTTGACCGGACATGGATCGGAGGCGGATTTTCGTCAGGGATGTGAGGGTGGTGCCTGTTTCTACCTCATGAAGCCCCTGAAGCTGGAAGCCCTGGTCGAAAAGCTCGAAGAGGCCATGGCCGGGAAGAAGCAGGATCAAGGAGATCATCAGACATGACCACCCAGGACATTCCACGGCACGAGTACGATCAAAAGGACGGGCTGGCCTTTTTCGGCAGGATGTGCGCGAGCATCTCCCACGAGATCAAGAACTGTCTTGCCGTGATCAACGAGCAGAATGGTCTTCATGAAGATCTGCTCATGCTTCAGAAGCAGGGGCGTGAACTTTCGGCCGAACGGGTCGAGCGGATCAACCGGACCATCGGCGAGCAGGTTCAGCGCATGGATACCATTGTCAAACGGTTGAACCGGTTCGCCCACAGCCCGGACAATGTGGAGGAACGCATCGATCTCGGGGATCTGTGCGCCTATGTGGTGGAGCTGTGCAAGCGGTTCGCCACCAATCGGGGCGTTGTGCTGACCTGTGAGGCAGAACCATCCGTTGTCACCAAGGCACAGCCGTTTCTCGTCACGCAGTTGCTTGTCGAATGCCTTGAAGGTGTTTTTGCCGATGTCGCGTCCGGGCAGACCATTATCCTGCAGGTTGTCGAAAATGATCAGGGACCCGTCGTTGCAATCAGGCCGGGTTTGGAGCATACTCCCGAACCGGTCCGGTCCCTGGCCACGGCCGTCGGCGCTGTCGTCCAAAAGAGTGACGGGGACATGGTGGCGACAGAGCTGCGTTTTCGGGGCGTTTGAAACAATGGGGTATGCCTCGATGTCGTATCCCTAATCAGGAGAGCGAAGGGCTTTGCCTGAATACACGGTTCATGGTCAACGTGAACGAGGAAGATGAAAAAAGGAGAGACTATGTCCAAGGAAAAGGTCTTGCTTGTGGATGATGAAAAGGATTTTTTGAGCGCCTTGGCTGAACGGATGCAGGTCCGTGGCATGGACGTGGCCACGGCAACTACCGGCCAGCAGGCCCTGGAGATGGCCAATGAGGATTCCTACGACGCCATTGTCCTCGATCTCCAGCTTCCGGATATCGATGGCCTGGAAACCCTCAAGGGAATCAAGGCGAGCCATCCCGAGGCCCAGATCATTCTGCTCACCGGCCATGCCACGGTCGAAAAGGGCATCGAGGCCATGAAGATAGGGGCCACGGATTTTCTGGAAAAGCCGGCCGATCTCAAGGCGCTCACCGAGAAGATCGCCGCTGCCATGGAAAAGAAGCGGGTGAACGGTGGGAAAAAGAAGGTCTGCAATGCTCCAATCAGCGGAGCTGGAGAATCTGAAAGTACGCTTTTGCCTTATGAACCTTTTTTTATGCCGAAGGAAAGGATTGCTTGAGCTCTTCCCAGTCTCGAAATCTTGTCTGCCCCTGATCGATTCGATGCTGACGTCTTTGCAGGATGTCCAGATGCCAGGAGGGTGTCGGGGTGGAATCCGGGTAGCTCTCTGATGCATTCGATACGTCCAGATTGGCTGGAACTTGTTTTTCAGTGGCCATAAAAGTATTTCCTGTAGGGTGTAGTGTCACGTGAGCAACGTACCCCCGCCTTTGACCAGGGCCGCTGTGAACCTTGCCAGCAGCTCCGACTGCCGGGTCCAGGTGTGCCAGAAAAGGGGGATGGGAAGGGTATGGCCCGGGGCGCAATCCTCGAGTTGCTCCCTGCCTTGAAGATCCTGGAGCTGCAGGTCCGGAATGAGCCCGTACCCGTGGCCCTGGGTGATGACTCTGACAAATTGTTCCGAAGACGGGATGTAGTGGGCAGGAAACGAATGGTCGAAATCCGGGAACAGACCGGTCAGCATGCTGTGGTGGAGTCCGTCCCTGCGGTTGAAGATGACGGCAGGGGCCCTGGTGGCAGCTTCCCGGGTCAATCCGTTGGGGAACCATGTTCTTACGAACTCCCGGGTTGCCACCAGTCTATAGGTCATGATCCCCAGAGGATGGGCCGTACACCCCTGGGAAGGGTCTGGTTCGGACGTCACACAGCCGATGACCTCGCCGTTGGCAAGGAGGCGGTGGGTGATCTCCTGATCCTCGATGAGCAGGTCCAGCAGAATTTTTTCCCGGTCCAGAAAAGGGCGTATGGCGGGCAGAAACCAGGTGGCCAGACTGTCGGCATTGACACCGAGCACCAGGGAGACAAACCCGTCCCGAGGATGGGGGGAGAGGGATTCTTCCAGGTCGTTTTCAAGATTCTGAACCAGCCTGAAATGCTTGAGCACCCTTTGTCCGGCAGGAGTCGTTTTAGGAGGTGTCCCCCGTACGAGGAGAATCTGGCCGGTCTGCTCCTCCAACGTCTTGATGCGATGGGAGATGGCCGACTGGGTCAGGTGCAGGATTTTGGATGCCTTGTCGAATCCCTGTTCCTGCACAACCGCTGCCAGAGCCTCGAGAAGTTTGTAGTCGAGCATGATCGTTTATTCCCATGAAAAAATTTTGATCGCCCTCAAAAAAAATCCCTGTCTCCAAAGTTGTGCATGCGCTATGGTCACGGACTCAAATGCGTACAAACCAAGGAGATGATATGCAATCGGCTTTTCTGGAAGGTTTCGGGGTGGGAGGCGGTCTCATCGTTGCCATTGGGGCGCAGAACGCCTTTGTGCTCACCCAGGGGGTGCGCCGGAATTTTCATTATCTGGTCGCGGGGATCTGTTGTGTGTGCGATGTCGTTCTCATCAGCCTGGGCGTTGTGGGCGTCGGAGCTGCGGCCCTTGCCCGGCCCGAGCTGGTCAGCTGGATGGCGTGGCTGGGGAGTCTCTTCCTGTTCTGGTGCGGGTGGCGTGCCTTCAGGTCGGCCCTGCGTGGCGGCCGGCTGGATATGGCCGAGGCCGGACGTCTGACCCTCAAGGGGGCTGTAGCGACCACCTTTGCCGTGACCCTGCTCAATCCCCACGTCTATCTGGACACCATGCTTTTTCTGAACGTGTCTTTTTAAGTTTCAGGAAAATATGGTAATCGCTGGCACTGGTCAGAATGCCGGTTTCCTTGAGCCCCAGCTGGGTCACATATTTAAAATCGGCAG
>CAYWJL010000035.1:0-11594 GCA_964458145.1 uncultured Desulfovibrionales bacterium
GACCCCATTCAATCGTCATTGCCGATGATCACGAAATTGTCAGAGATGGTCTCAAGAACATGCTGACCATGCACAAACGCTACAAGGTCGTGGGAGAGGCTGAAGACGGCCTGCAGGCCGTGGACAAATACACCAAGCTCAAACCGGATCTCCTGCTCCTGGATCTGTCCATGCCCGGACTGAACGGTGCTCTGACGACCAAAAAAATCATCAAGGATCATCCCGAGGCAAAAATCCTCATTCTCACGGCGCATTATGCCGACGAGTATCTCTATTCCACCCTCGAGGCAGGAGCCTGTGGCTATATCCTCAAGGAGCAGCCGGCCGACGAGCTCTTGAACGCCATGGATACGGTCCTTGGCGGGGATCCCTACCTCAGTCCCAAGGTGTCTTCACAGCTCATTTCCAGCTATGTTGCCGTCAAACGGCAGGAGCGATACTCCCCGAACTTCACGACCCTGACCGTGCGCGAACGCGAGGTCCTGGCCCTGATCGCCGAGGAGCGTTCGAGTCATGACATTGCCGAGCAGCTCGCTATCAGCATCAAGACCGTTGAAAAGCATCGCTCCAATCTTCTGAAAAAGACCGGAGTCCGCAACGCCGGCGGTTTGAAACATTTCGCTGAAAAACACGGGCTCCTCATCAAACCGAAGCAGGTGGACGTGACAATCGAGGTATAGCCGACCACCCAAGGCTGCAGGACAAAAACGGCACCGCCGACTCGGCCCGATGCCGACGGCAGCGGGTATCAGGAAAGGTACAGCTCCTGCAGAATCCGCCTGCCACCCTCGTTCAGAATCCGATCGGCAAGCTCGAGACCCGTTTTTTCCCCTTCATCTCTTCCCCCGCTAATTGTCCGGCGTATCAATTCCCTTCCCTGTACATCCGCGACCAGTCCGGTCACCTCCATGCCGGATTCCGTGAGCCGGGCATGGCAGGCAATGGGCACCTGGCATCCCCCTTCCAGCCTGAACAAGAACGCCCGTTCCGCCTGTACGCACACCTTGGTGGGCTCATGGTCCATGAAGGCCAGAATGCCCGGAAGGTCGGTGCGATCGGCTCTGTATTCGATGCCGAGAGCGCCCTGGGCCACTGCGGGCAAAAAAACCTCGGGAGCAAGAACCTGCATGCAGGGGGCCGAAAGTTTCAGCCGATTCAATCCCGCCCGGGCCACCACAATGGCGTCGAAATCACCCCGTTCGAGTTTGCCGAGCCGGGTATCCAGATTCCCTCGCAGGGATCGGATATCCAGATCCGGGCGCATGTGAAGAAACTGGGCCTGCCTGCGCAGACTGCTCGTCCCCAGGGTCGCATTTTCCGGAAGATCCTCCAATTTTGCAAACTTCATGGAAACCAGGCAATCCTCACAGGCCTCACGCTCGGGAATGATCCCCAGCACCAGATCTTCGGGAAGCTCGGTGGGAACGTCCTTCATGCTGTGCACGGCAATGTCCGCCCGATCGTTCAGCAAGGCCTCCTCGATCTCCTTGACAAAGAGCCCCTTGCCTCCGACCTGGGCCAGGGGAACGTCCTGAATCTTGTCCCCCTTGGTCTTGATGATCTCCAGGGACACCCGCATGTCCGGGTAGGTTTCGTTCAGCAGTCCCTTGATATGTTCGGCCTGCCAGAGAGCCAGCTTGCTGCCCCTGGTGGCGATACGAATATGATCCATTGTTTCCTCACAAAGCTCATGACTGTGCAGTCATCCAGAATCTACGTGTAAAAATGACAGGAGCTTACCACGCACGCCCCCACCCCCTAAACTCTCTCAAATCTCTTAAATTTCTAAAATCTCTTAAATCTCTAAAATTTCAACTACTTGATGCTGCAAGTCGCACAATTCCCCCCCCGGCAGGAGGCACACGGGCTGGTCCCCCGGGTGGTGATGGCGTTTGAACCGGGTTTGCCCATGACAATGGGTCCGCCCGTGACAAAGGAGCCCGTGGACAGGAGTTTCTTGACCTGGGGGGAATCGCACTGGGGGCATCTGACGTCTTCCACGCCGCCCAGAACCACTTCCTCGAACTGACTTTTGCATTTGAGACATTCAAATTCGTAAATGGGCATATGCTTCCTCGAAATTGATTGGTAATTGATTGGTAAAAGATGAACAAAAAAAGATCGCACCAATAGCATGAGATTGGATGCAAAACGGGATGCGACTGTTCAGGAACCGAGATACGGCTGTATCAGGGTAACGTTTTCGAACAGATAATAGTCGACCAGGCGGCACAGCATGTGGCCGGCAGCGATATGGATCTCCTGGATGAGCGGGGTGCTCTCGTCACGAACTTCAACGAGATGATCGCAGAGCGCTCCCATGGCACCTCCGCCCTTTCCTGTCATGCCGATGACCGTGATCCCCAGTTCCCTGGCCGCCTCCACTGCCCTGAGAACATTGGGACTGTTACCGGATGTGGAAAGGGCGATCAGGGCGTCACCCTTGCGCCCCAGGGCCCGGAGCTGCTTTTCGAAAACCTGATCGAACCCGTAATCATTGCCGATGGCCGTGAGGGCCGAGGTATCCGTGGTCAGGGCGAGAGCCGGCAGAGGGGGGCGTTCCAGAAGAAACCGGTTGGTGAACTCCGCGGCTATGTGCTGGCAATCGGCCGCGCTCCCTCCGTTGCCGCAGAGCAGAAGCTTGCCCTCGCGGGCCATGGTCACGGCCAGGGATTTGGCAATGTTCGACAGCAGTTCGGCGTTGCCCTGGAAAAACCGTTTACGAAGGCTTGCGCCCGCCTGGGCATGTTCCTCGAGAATGGTCAGTGCGCGATCATCCATGCAGAATCCTTGTCTAAGTATGATATTCTGTAACCGTTGGCCGATCATATGGGTACGGTCACGAGAAAGACTCACTACATTATCCAATTTCCTGATAAAGTTCAAATCCAGAATGTGCTTTTCATTTTTGACAGTTTTGTGTATGAACTCGCAACCAGTTCAACTTTCACCCCAAATTGAGGAGGCGCCTGTGAAAAAATGGCTTGTAATGTCGGTACTTGTCCTCGTTGCATCGGTCCTGTGCATGACGGCATGTTCCAAAAAAGACGAATCGGCCCCCAAGGAAATCAAGATCGGCTTCAACATTCCTCTGACCGGAGACATCCCCAAGGTCGGTGAGGAATCCAAGTTCGCAGGCGAGATGCTCAGGGAAGCCATCAACGCTGACGGAGGACTCGAGGTCGGCGGTCAGAAGTACAAACTGAATTTCATCTATGCCGACAATGAATCCAAGGCCGAGTCTGCGGTTTCAGTGGCCCTGAAGCTCATCGAAAAGGCCCAGGTCCTGGCCATTGTCGGTCCCAACTCCAGCAAGCAGGCCGTTCCTGCCGGTCAGGCCTGTGACGACAACCGGACCCCCATGATCTCCCCCTGGTCCACCAACCCCGACACCACCCTGAACCGTCCCTGGGTCTTCCGGGCCGCCTTCCTCGATCCCTTCCAGGGTCCTGTTGCAGCAGATTTCGCCATGGAACAGTTCGGTGCCAAGACAGCGGCCGTGCTTTTCGCCCTGGCCAACGACTACAGCAAGGGGCTTGCCGAAATCTTCAAGGCAGACTTCGAGAAGAAGAACGGTGCCGGTTCCGTGGTCGCCTTTGAAAGCTACGGCGACAAGGATCAGGATTTCAGCGCCCAGCTGACCAAGATCATCGCTGCCAAGCCCGATTTCATCTTCCTGCCCAACAATTACAATGAAGTCGCCCTCACCGTGAAGCAGGCCCACGACCTCGGCTGGACCGGTCCCTTCATGGGCGCCGATGCCTGGGGCAACTCCGAGCTCATGACCCTGTGCGGCGACGATTGCAAGGGCCAGTATTTCTCCACCCATTATGCGGCAGCCGGCGCCACCGGTGCCACCAAGGAATTCATCGACAAGTACACGGGTAAGTACGGGTACGAGCCCGCCGACGTGGCCGCCCTGACCTGGGACGCCACCAACATCCTGCTCAAGGCCATCCAGGACATGGGTTCCATCGGCTCCGATCTCAAGGAAAACCGCAAGAACCTGCGTGACGCCCTGGCCAATGTGGCCGAATTCCAGGGCATCACCGGAACCATGAAATTCGATGCCCAGGGTGATCCCATCAAGTGCGCCGTGGTGGTCAAGATCAACGACAACGGCGAATTCGAATTCACCAAGTCCGTCTGCCCCTAACGGTTCCCATCACTGACATTGCAGCATTCCGGTCGGATCATTCATCCGACCGGAATGTCCTTTGATGGTCAACCGGGTGCGCCTGCAAATCACGACTCTTCAAGAGGGGGGCTTCAGTGCTCGCAAGTATTCTCCAAAACATCATCAACGCCCTGCAATGGGGGAGCTTCTATTCCCTCATCGCTCTGGGGTATACACTGGTTTACGGTGTTCTGCTTCTGATCAATTTCGCCCATGGCGACATCTTCATGGTCGGAGCGTATATTTCCTTTTTTGTGGCCACATTCTTTCTGTCCCTGTCCGGACTTCCGGGATGGCTGGTCCTCGCCCTGACCATTCCCCTGGCCATGATGCTCACCGCCCTGGTGGGGGTGTCCCTGGAACGCATCGCCTACCGTCCGCTTCGCCGCAAGGGAGCCCACCGACTCTATGTGGTCATCACAGCCCTCATGTGCGGCCTGGTCCTGGAAAACGGCAACCTGGCCCTGCTGGGTGCCAGCCGCAAGAGTTTTCCCGAACTCATCGACAAGGTCGTGTACACGGTGGGCAGCGTCACCATGACCAATCTCAAGGTGGCGGTCATTCTCTCGGCCTTCCTGACCTTTGCCATCCTCCAGTTCATCGTCACCAAGACCAAGATCGGCATGGCCATGCGGGCCATCTCGTATGACAAATTTGCCGTCCCCCTCATGGGCATCCCCATCGACACGGTCATCGTGTTCACCTTTATCCTGGGGTCGTCCTTTGCCGGGCTGGCCGGGCTGCTCTTCGCCCTGTCCTATCCCATCCTCGACCCGTACATGGGTGCCATGATCGGATGGAAGGCCTTTATCGCGGCCGTTGTCGGCGGCATCGGCGATATCCGGGGTGCGTTTCTGGGCGGCTTTCTGCTGGGATTCGTGGAGATTCTGGTGGTGGCCTTTTTTCCGTCCACGTACCGGGATCTCATCGCCTTTTCCATTTTGCTGGTCATCCTGTGCATCAAACCCACGGGACTTTTCGGCGTGGCCAAAACCACCAAGATCTGATCCGCGACATCCGTCACGACTTTCGGGGCTGTGCATCGCACATGCAGAGAACGTGATTTTCGTATTCACCCATTAGCAGGAAACAAGTAAGGTCTATGCAAAAGTTCTCCGTTCCATTTCTTGTGACCATTCTTCTTGTCGGCCTTGTGGCCTGTGCCCAGACAGGATTCATGGATCTGTACATCCAGTCCATCGTGCTGTTCATGGGCATCAATATCATCCTTTCCAGCAGCCTGAACATCATCAACGGATACATGGGGGAATTCGCCTGTGGTCACGCCGCGTTCATGGCCGTGGGAGCGTATGTCTCTTCCACACTGAACGTCTGGCTGTTCACCCAGGACAAGTTTTTCGGCCCTCCCCTTCTCTCTCCGGATCTGGCCATCTTTTTCTTTCCCTTCGTGCTTCTTGCCGGCGGTATCGTGGCGGCCATTGCAGGCATCCTCATCGCCATACCCTCGTTCAAGACCCGGGGGGACTACCTGGCCATCATCACCATCGCTGCCAACTACATCGTCACCAGCACCATCATCAACATGGACAGCATCGGCGGAGCCCGGGGATTCATGGGCATGAAGAAGATTCTCTACGCCATGTCCGACACCGTCGACCTGCCCTGGATTCTCATCTGGGTGTTCCTGAGCACGGTGTTCACCATCTGGATCATCCGCAGGTTCGTCAGCTCCACCTACGGCAAGGGGATCATCTCCATCTGCCAGGACGAGGTGGCCGCAGAAATCATGAGCGTGAACACCAACAAGATGAAACTCATCGCCTTCATGCTCTCTTCCGGTCTGGCCGGTATAGCCGGCGGCCTCTACGCCCATATTCTGGGATACATCAATCCCGGTTCCTTCGGCATCCTCAAATCCACCGAGTGTCTGGTCATGGTCTACCTGGGGGGCATGGGATCTTTGAGCGGTTCGGTCATTTCGGCCGTCCTGTTCACCCTGCTTCTCGAAGTGCTCCGATTCGTCATTCCCTGGATGGATACCGCCATGCACTGGGCGTATCTCCTGCCTGACAGCTACCATCTGAGTCAGGTCTGGAAATGGGTGCTCATTCCCATGATTCTCATTTTGCTCATGCAATTCCGCCCCGAAGGCATCATGGGGAACAAGGAATTGTCGGATTTCTTTCCAAAATTGAAAAAATATTATTCCTTCAAATAGATTTTTACAATTTGAGAAATATACGAAATGTGAGCAATGTGAGAGAGTTCTGAATACGCACCAAACAGGATACAAGGAAACATCATGGCAATACTGGAAATAAACGAGTTGACACAGTTTTTCGGCGGGCTGTGTGCGGTTTCGGATTTTTCCGTGGCTCTGGAATCCCGTGAACTCGTTGGGCTCATCGGGCCCAACGGGGCGGGCAAGACCACGGTGTTCAATCTCGTGAGCGGATTCTACAAGCCGACCAAGGGTGACATTCTGTTCAAGGGCAAGCCCATCGCCGGACTCAAGCCGCACGAGATCACGGCCCGGGGGATTGCCAGGACCTTCCAGAACATCCGGTTGTGGAACGACATGACCGTGCTCGAGAATATCTGCGTGTCCCAGCATTACAACATGGGATACAGTCTGATCGACGCCCTGCTGCGCACCAAGCGCTACATGAAACAGGAAAAACGGATCGTCACCGAGGCCATGGACATCCTCGAATCCCTGGATCTGGGACGATATGCCGGGGAAATCCCCCCCAATCTTCCCTACGGCCTGCAGCGCAAGGTGGAGATCGCCCGGGCCCTGTCCATCAAGCCGTCCCTGCTGCTCCTGGACGAACCCGCGGCCGGCCTCAACTCCGCCGACGTGAAGGATCTCATCAGCCTGGTCCAGCGCATCCACCGTGAATTCGACATCACCATCTGGATGATCGAACACCAGATGACCGTTGTCATGACCCTGTGCTCACGTCTCAAGGTCATCGATTTCGGCGCGACCATTGCCGATGGAACTCCCGAAGAAATCCAGAACAACCCCGATGTCATCAAAGCCTACCTTGGAGACGAGACAATCTGATGCTTCTCGAAATACAAGACCTTTACGTACGTTACGGCAATATCGAAGCCCTGCACGGCGTTTCCCTGACCGTTGACAAGGGAGAGGCCGTGACCCTCATCGGCGCCAACGGTGCGGGCAAGACCACCACCCTGCACACCATCACCCGCGTTCCCCCGCCCGAGGGCCCCAAGGTTGCAGCAGGCGAAATCCTGTACGAGGGAGAGAGCCTTCTGGGGATCGACGCCCATACCATCGTGCAGAAATACAAGACAGCCCTGGCTCCCGAAGGTCGTCACATCTTCGGCAACCTCACCGTCGAGGAAAATCTGGAACTGGCCACCTATGCCCGCAAGGATGCCGATACCATCAAGGCAGACTACAAGCGGGTCTACGACCTCTTCCCCCGGCTGGTGGAGCGCAAGAAACAGCGCAGCGAATCCCTGAGCGGCGGCGAGCAGCAGATGCTCGCCGTGGGCAGGGCTCTCATGACGGGCTGTGACTTCCTGCTTCTTGACGAACCCTCCATGGGGTTGGCCCCCCTGCTCATGTACGACATGTTCAGGGCGCTTAAAAAACTCAACGAACAGGGCATGACCATCCTGCTCATCGAACAGAATGCCCGCCTGGCCCTGCAGTTCGCCCACCGGGGTATGTCATGGACACCGGTGAGATCGTGGCCCAGGGAACGGCCCGGGAACTCAGCGAGAATCCCGAGGTCAAGAAAGCCTATCTGGGAGGCTGATCCGGATACAGAGCCATCCATATGGACAATAATGTCAAAGCCCGAAATTCCTGACGGAATTTCGGGCTTTTCATTTATGGGGAAAGCGTTTACTCGGACCTTTCCCAGGCCGTTACACCGCCTGCAGCAACGGATCAGACCGTATTTTACACCAGCAACCTTTTCCTGCCCCCTTCAGATATGCCCGAACTCGTTCCGTCCAACAATCACACGACGCCTTCCATCGTCCTCATCGGCATGGCCGGTGCCGGAAAATCCACCATCGGCAAAGAGCTGGCCCGAAAATTGGGATTCGGCCACGTGGACACGGACCACATTCTCGAGGCCTGGTGGGGCATGGACCTGCAATCCCTCGCAGAAAGCCTGTCCAGGGACCGGTTTCTCGCTGCCGAGGCACGGATGATCCAGAGCCTTGACATCAAACGATCGGTCATATCCACGGGCGGGAGCGTCGTCTATGATCATGCATCCGTGGAGCATCTCAGAAGCCTTGGACCCTGCATCTACCTCAAGGCCGGACTCCCTACCATCGAGCAGCGCATTGCCAGGGCACCCCACCGGGGACTGGCCATCGCACCCGGGCAAACCATCGAAGAACTCTACGCCGAACGAAAACGCCTCTACGAACGGTCCGCAGACATGACCGTGCGAACCGACACCCAGTCCATCGATGCATGCGTTGCAGCCATTCTTGACAAACTGCGAGCATATCCCGACGTCTATCCATCCTGATCCATCCTTCCCGGTATGTCGCTCCGGCATGTCGAGCCGGGAGATTCATTCACCTCGAACAGAAAAGACTCGAACCCCTATGAAACCACGCAAGGAAAACAAGACCGCAATCTATAGAAAACTGGGCGTCCTGTACAAGGATATGGAAGACGCCTACTCACGGGTTGCCCATGACATGGAGCTGACCTGCAAGGATTGCGAGGACAATTGCTGCACCAGCTATTTCATGCATCATACCTATGTTGAATGGGCCTATCTCTGGAAAGGCATGGAAACCCTCTCGGCCGGGGACAGGGAACTTTTTCTGGACAATGCCCGTGCCTATGTGGCCCAGGCCAAAGAGGATCTCGCTGCCAGGAGACGTCCGCACATCATGTGCCCCCTGAACAAGGACGGACTCTGCGGCCTCTATTCCCACCGGCTCATGATCTGTCGCATGCACGGCGTTCCCAACACCATCACGGCACCCAACGGCTCCACCCGTTCCTTTCCCGGTTGTTTCAAGAGTCAGGAGCGTATCCGGACCATGGACTCACCGCCCGTTCTCGACAGAACCCCCCTGTACTTCCGCCTGGTCCGGCTGGAGCAGGGATTTGTCGGACCCAAACGGCTCGGAACCCTCCCCCGCGTGAACATGACCCTGGCGGAAATGCTTGTGCAAGGTCCTCCAAAGGTGTAACGGGATGTGCATGCGCTACGTACGATCACTCCTCATCCCGGCTCTTCTTGTCCTGGGCACCCTGCTCGGAGGGTGCACCTCCCTGAATGTGCACCACCTTTCACCCAGGATGGTGCGTTCCCAAACACCGTCGCAGCTGACACTGAAATTCTGGACACTGGATTACTCCTGTGTCCGGGACGGCAACCGATTTGAAATCACGGGCACGGCGCTGCCCAGAACCAACCGCTTTCCCGCATGGTCCGCATGGATGTCGGAAATGATCCTCACCGCCTATGTCTGTGATCCCCAGGGCAGGGTCATTGTCCGGAAAGCCTTCAGGCAGGAGTCCGGCCCTTTCCCGCCGACCCACGGGATGCCCTTCCGGTTCACGCTGAACACGCCCAAACATGTCAGTGAACCGGCCATAACCTTCGGGTACAGGATGGTCATCCTGGCAGAAGCCCCTTCAGCGGGCAGCAAGAACCCATTGCACGCCACGAACGCGCAGGTTTTTTTCGCAAGCCAGGAAGCATTGCGCCAATAGCGATTCATACCATACACCCTAAAAAAGGATTGCTCCCTTTGGGAGCAATCCTTTTTTAGGGTGAAACACTATGGATTGCCGCGCATCAATATAGATTGCCGCGCATCACTATGGATTGCCGCGCATCAATATAGATTGCCGCGCATCAATGAACCGTCGTATTGGAATCCCCCCCTCCCGAGGCAGCACCCGACTCCATGGACAGCAGCACCTTTTGACCCTGATCGGAATCCTTCCATGTATCATACAGCCCGATCCATTCATCAAAACCGATGATCTGTTCGGCAAGCTGGTTGTCATGCAGTTCCAGCCACATGTTGAAGAGATACATTTCCGCGGCAAAATCCTTGCTGTCCAGCGTGTTGTGAATCTGGGTGGATTTGTATTCCTTACCGTCGAAATGATCTCTGATAAAATCCAGGATCAATCGCTGTGATGTCTGCGGGGTCATCTTGACCAGGCACATGGCTTCGACAAGCTCGTAATAGTCCTCATACAACGTCTTGATCTTCTCCATATGCTCGGGTTCGGGCGCGATGATCAGGTCGTCACCGTCCTTTTTGATAAAATAAAAACGAACCCATTGCTCAAATTTGACCACTGCCGAGAGGTCACTCACGATTTTTTTTGTCCTTGCCATGTACGCTCCTTACATTGAATAATCTATCGTGCAATTATATGTGGTTATCGAAAAAACACAACGTGATTCCTGCCTTGGTACGGGCTTGTGCCCGTCCATTTCAAACAAAAAAATGCCCCGATATGCACCTTTATCTACGAAATTCCCTTGTACCCGATTCTGCTCATTCAACAATATATACCAATAAAAATTCAAAAAGCATTGACAAATATTTTTCAACTCATTACTGGACATGAAATATTAGATACAATCCAAAACAATGGAGGAAATAATGGAAGATTATCTCAAGGAAGCTTTGGAAATTGTAAAGGCACAGGCAAGTGTTCGGACCATGACGGAGGAAGAAATTACATCCATGGTTCAGTCCTTGTCCAAGGGAATCAGAAATATTGCCGAAGACACAGCAGACGTTGCCGCAAACGCCGAGCCTCCTGTGGATCCCAAAAAGGCTATCCGGGAAAAAAGCGTCATTTGCCTGGAATGTGGCAAGAGCTTCAAGGTACTGACCAAGAAACACCTTGCTTCTCACGGCCTCACTCCCGAAGAATACAAGGCCAAATGGGGCTACAAAAAGGGTACATCCCTTGTCGCCAAATCCCTGGCTCGTGAACGCCGTAAAAAGATGAAGGACATGAAGCTCTGGGAAAAGAGGCGAACGCACGCCATCTAATTGCGATTCAGCAACAGGATCGGCTTGATCAACGGGGCAGGTGTTCACCACATCTGCCCCGTTTTTTTATGCTTGGCCCATACGTTCCCCCGTATGTTCCCCTGTATGTTCCCCCGTATGTTCCAAAGACGATTGGGATCGACGATAAACGGCCTCAAGTCAATTTTTTTATTTCTCCCCCACTACTGGCATTTCCCTTCACACAATGCAATTGAGAGCATGACACGTCGTGAAAACAACCAGAGTGTGCTATTTCAAGGTGGATCCCATGGAGCTGAACATCAGGCCGGATGCCAGGGGGTACATGCAAGCACAGGCGTTTCCCGGATTTTTGAACCCGTAAAAGAGACATGGAGATACCATGAAAACAATAGGTCTGCTGGGCGGCATGAGTTGGGAAAGCACGGTGGGATAC
>CAYWJL010000036.1:0-4928 GCA_964458145.1 uncultured Desulfovibrionales bacterium
GTAGGGGCGGACCTGTGTACTCTAACGAGCGGAACTGTCTGCCCTTTGATGATCATTTTGTTTTCTGCACTTCCTTGGCAAATCGGATGTATTGCAGCATGGGGCGCGGGACCGGGCAGTAGAATCCGCAGAGGCCGCATTCGAAACAGCTGTCCAGTGCGCGGGTGTCGATACGGTCGAACAGGCCGAACTGGGCGTAGCGGGTGATCAGATCAGGACGGAGTCGTGCCGGGCAGTGGCGGACGCATTCGCCGCATCCCAGGCAGGGGGTGTCCTTGATCTCGGGACAGGAACCCGCAGGGATGACGAAGAGGCCATGATCCCCCCTGGTCACTCCCTGATCGAGGCTGTACAGGGTTCGTCCTCGCAGGGGGCCGCCCAGAATGACTCTGTCATCAGGCTGAACCGTCATTTCCAGGTGGTCGAGGATGGTCCTGACCGGCGTACCGATGGTGACCCTGTAATTGATCCCGTTTATGGTCATCAGGGTGTGGGCCATGGGAACACCCGACTGGGCAACGCAGCCGATATGGTACAATGCAGTCATATCCAGCACGAGAACATCGCTGTCGTTGTGTCTGCTGTCGCTTTCTTTCCCCGTGATCCTTGCGGCCACCAGCGGTGACAGCCCCTGCGGATATATGGGATCGATGCCGACCATACGAAGATCCCCCAACCTGTGCCTGTCTCCCCTGGGAAGGGCGAGAATCCGTTTTTCGGGCCGGACAATGGCCTCGATCAGCTCAAGTCCCGTCTCGAGAGTTTCCCGGTATGCGTCCAGGATCTGGGCATCTACCTGCAATCCGGGCTCGGTATTCATGCCGTTTACAATGAGGGTCTTTGCCGGTCGCAGCTCACTGGTATCCACCCCCATCTCATCCAGAAAACGCTCGAGGGCCCTGGGGTTTTTCCTGGCGGGGAATCGAGGCTCGATTGCACTGGCGCTTTTGGGAGAAGGGGTGATGACCAGGTAGAAAGCATCCACGCGGGTCACCTTGCCACCTTCCGGGGCATGCAGGGTTCCCCTGCCCGGCACGATGGACTGGGCCAGAACCTCACCCCTGTTGACAATGGCCCCTTTCTTGACGCCGACAATATGCTCGGAAACGTTGATATGGTACGACTCGGGCCGGATCATTTCCCGGATGGGTTCATGAATCTCGGGGAGGAGAGAAAAGGTGCGCCGATGTGCAAAGCTCAGCGTACGTGGCATGATCTGCATTGATCTTTCCTGTAGGGACCGCTTTGGGCATCTTCGTGGCATCCCATGCACTGCGCGTGAAAGGCCTCGGTGCGGGTGATGGTCCCGGATGTATCCCCCTGACGCAGATGGCAGGACCCGCATGAAGGGTACGCATCCGACCCGTCGTGATGACAGGTTTCACAATCGATACCGTAGTCCTCGCAATGGATCTGGTGCGCAAAAATCACGGCTCCCCCTCCGTTGGGAAGATGGATACGTACGGGTAGATCAGGGGAATCCGGAGGCAGTGCGTAGCCCACAAGGGCAATCATTCCCAGGAGGATGACGATGGCGCTTATGGGGCCATATCGTTTGAGCAAGGATTTTCTCCATTGAGTACATGATCCCGTGCCTGACACGGCAGCGCGCATGTTTGAAACACGGGAGCGATTACAATGAAAGACGTCAAAGCCAAAACTGTGCCACAGAGTAAGCCATTGATATGTAATTGATAACAACCTGTTCAGGCACCCCGGGTGTCATGATTTTTTTCAGGTTGTCATGGTTGGTGACACGGTGTTCGACCATGAAAAAACCCCATCGGCATCTTTGCCGATGGGGTTTGCATTTGGGTTTTTGCCCGGGAAGCGGACATACTGTTTTCTGACGCGGTCGTTTACCCTCCCAGGTAAGCCTTGGAGACCTCCCTGTTTTTGAGCAGATCGTCGGCCTTGCCTTCCAGGACGATGCGACCGACTTCCAGAACATAACCGCGATCCGCCAGTTTCAGGGCGGCACGGGCATTCTGTTCCACCAGGAGGATGGTCACCCCGGAATCGTTGATTTCCTTGATGGTCTCGAAGATGGATTTGACCAGGATGGGAGCCAGGCCCAGGCTTGGTTCGTCCAGAAGGATGAGATCCGGGCTGCCCATGAGGGCCCGGGCGATGGCCAGCATCTGCTGCTCGCCGCCGGACAGGGTCCCTGCCAGCTGTTCCCTGCGCTCGTGCAGGCGGGGAAACAGGGAAAAGATCCATTCCTGGTTTTTGGCGATCTTGTCCTTGTCCGTGAGGGTGAAGGCACCCAGATTCAGGTTTTCCTGCACGGTCAGGGTCCCGAAAACTCTGCGGCCTTCAGGTACCTGGGAAATACCCTTCTTGACAATATCATGGGCGTGCAGGGTTGTCAGTTCGTCACCTTTGTAGGTGATGGACCCCTCGGACGCCTTGACCAGGCCGCTTATGCTCATCAGGGTAGTGGACTTGCCCGCTCCGTTGGCACCCAGGATGGTTACGATCTCGCCCTCTTCCACCGCAAGATCGATCCCGTGAAGCGCTTCGACATTCCCGTATTTGACATAAAGATTTTCGATTCCAAGAAGCATGATCAATCCTCGTCTGTTCCCAGATAGGCCTCGATGACCCTGGGATTGTTCTGTACGTCTTCCGGAGAACCGTGGGCGATGAGGGCACCGTGCTCCAGGACGATGATCTGCTCGCAGATGCGCATGACCAGACTCATGTCATGCTCGATGAGCAGGACGGTTATTCCCCGTTTCTTGATTTCCTTGATCAGGTCCACCAGTGCCGCTGTTTCCTGGGCGTTCATCCCCCCGGCCGGTTCGTCCAGGACGATGAGTTTGGGCTGGGCGGCCAGGGCCCGTGCGATTTCCAGGAGGCGCTGACTGCCGTAGGACAGGTTCTTGGCCTTGTTCATGGCGTGATCACTCAGGCCTACGAATTCCAGTTCCCTGAGGGCGTTTTGAAGCGCCTCTTTTTCTTCCCTGCGCTGCCGGGGCAGCCGGAACATGGAGGAAAAGATGCCCGAGCGCATCCGGCAATGGCATCCGGCCAGGACGTTTTCGATGACCTTCATGTTGGGAAAGAGGCGGATGGTCTGGAAGGTTCGGGCGATTCCCCTGGAAACGATCACATGGGTGGGTTTGCGGATCAGGGATTCGCCGTCGAACACGACCTCGCCCGTATCGGCCTGGTAATTACCGGTGATCAGGTTGAACACCGTGGTCTTGCCGGCTCCATTGGGACCGATGAGGCCCATGACCGAATTTTTTTCAAGGTCGAAGCTCACATCGTTCACGGCCATGAGACCGCCGAAGGATTTGGTCAGATTGGCAACGTGCAGGAGACTCATGACTTGGACCCTCCCTTGATCACCTTGCCCAGATTGTACATACGGGGCAGGGGCGGAAGAATGCCCGAAGGTCTGAAGATCATCATGGCCACCATGGCAGCACCGAAGATGAGCATTCTGGCGCTGGCGAACTGGCGGAACACCTCGGGAAGTCCCACGATGAGAAAGGCTCCCAGGATGACGCCGGGAATACTGCCCGAACCTCCCAGGATGACGATGGTGAAATAGAGCACCGACTCCCAGAAGGAAAAGGATTCCGGAGAGATGATCATCATTTTGGATGCATAGATGTTCCCGACCATGCCGGCCCAGAACGCTCCCAGCACAAAGGCCACCAGCTTGTAGTGGGAGGTGTTGATCCCGCACCCCTCGGCCGCCAGTTCGTCTTCCTTGATGCAGTTGAGGGCCCGACCGAACCTCGAATCCTCGAGCATGCGGAAGAGGACCACGCTGATGCTCAGAAAGAGCCAGATGTAATAAAAGAACTGGTGGGGGCGTCTGATTTTCATGCCGAAGAATTCCGGCCGGGCGATGCCGAAGATCCCGTTGGAACCGCCGGTGACCCCGAAGATGTCGTTGACCAGGGCGATGCGCACGATCTCCACGATGCCGATGGTCACGATGAGGAGATAATCACCCCGCAGATGGATGATCGGTCGGGCCACCACGGCCGCGAATACCGCAGCGGCAATCCCGCTCAGCGGCATGAGCCAGATGATGGGAATGTGGTACATGGTGTTCAGGATGGCCGTGACATAGGCGCCTACGGCAAAGAAGGCCGCGTGGCCCATGTGGAACATGCCCGCGTGACCCAGGATGAAATTGAGACTCAAGGCCAGGACCGCGTAGATGCCGATGTTGTTCAGCACATCCACCCAGTACGGGTTCAGGAACGACGGGGCAAAGGCCATTGCAACCACAAAGACGGCAAAACTGAGATACATTTTTTTCATGGCTACACCTTCTCGGCTACGCGTTCACCCAACAATCCCGTAGGCCTGACAATCAGAATGAGAATCAGGACGACAAAGGCGATGGCATCCTTCCAGGCGATGGACAGATACGCAGCCCCCATGGCCTCGATGACCCCGAGGAGGAGCCCACCGAGCATGGCCCCGGGAATGTTGCCGATGCCCCCGAGGATGGCGGCGATGAACGCCTTGAGACCGTACATCCAGCCCATGGTGAAATTGACCTGGCCGTAGTACATCCCCACCATGACACCGGCGGCACCGCCCAGGGCCGGGCCGATGAGAAAGACGATGCTGATGACCCGGTTGACGTTGATGCCCATGAGTTTGGCAGCACCCTGATCGATGGCAGCGGCCCGGATGGCCGTACCCGTCTTGGTCTTCTGGACGAAAAAGTACAGGGCGCCCATGAGCAGCAGGGAGCGCACCGGGTAGGAGTGGTCGACCACATCGCGCCAGCCGAGGCCGTCGGCCTGCAGGGCGAGATGGGGGAGCAGCCAGACGAACGTGGCCGCGAAGACCGCGACCTGGAGGCCGATCCGCACCCACACCCAGCGACGCCGGTGCGTGAGGTGCCCGATGGCCAGCGCCGGGACCGCGGCCGCGGCCAGCAACAGGGCTTC
>CAYWJL010000036.1:4938-11497 GCA_964458145.1 uncultured Desulfovibrionales bacterium
GGGAGGTGGCCAGGAGGATGATACGGATGAGGGGGATCTCCAGCCCCAGGATGTTCACAGCCGTCTTGGGCAGGATGTCGTGGGGATAGACCCGGAATTTGGCTCCGTAGATGAGCATGACCGCGTTCTGGAAGAAGATGGACGCTCCCAGGGCGGATACCACGGCAGCCAAACGGTCGGCTCCCCGCAGGGGTTTGTAGGCGACCCGTTCCAGGATGACTCCGATGATGGCCACCAGGCCCATGACCATGAGGGCCAGGACCAGGATACCGACGACCGGACCGAGGGTTTGGGTCAGTCCCATGGCCGTAAGCAGGGTGAGTCCCAGATAGGCACCGATGGTGAACAGGTCCCCGTGGGCGAAGTTGATCAGCTTCATGACCCCGTAGACCATGGTGTACCCAAGGGCGATGAGGGCGTAAATTCCCCCCACAGCCAGTCCGTTGGTCAATTGTTGGAAAAAAAGCTCCATAAGCGTTTCTCTCGTACCCGCATGACGTTACCCGGTTCCCAGGAACCGGCATGAAAAAGACGCCGGGAACATGCTTGCACCCGGCGTCTCTCGTGCATGAGACGATTTAGTTGGGCTGCAGGATAAAGTCTCCGTTAGCATCGACCTTGTAGAGACGGTAGAGGTCGCCCACACGGTCACCCTGACCGTCGAAGGAGATCTTGCCGGTCAGGCCGGGCATGTCCTTGAGCTTTGTGTGCAGATAGGCGGCCACCTTGTCGGGATCGGTGGACTTGGTTGCCGCGATGGCCGTTGTAAGGGCCAGGAAACCGTCGCCGGAAAGCACGGCCCATACGGAACCGGGTTCGGCATTGTACTTCTTTTTGTAGCTCTTCAGGAAATTGGCGGCTTCAGGCGTATCCAGATCCTGGGGAACCGGGGGGCTCAGGAAATAGAAATCCTTGGCAGCATCCTTGCCGGCGATTTCCACCAGCTGGGGGTTGTTGGTGGCATCACCGCCGAGGAAGGGGACGTTCCAGTTCATTTCCATTTTCTGGCGCAGCATCAGACCGGCTTCGGGGTAATACCCGGTGAAGAAGACCATATCGGGCTTGGCGGCTTTCATCTTCATGAGGATGGCGTTGTAATCCTGTTCTTTCGGCGTCATGGCGTCATAGAAGACCACGTCGATCTGGTTGTTGTCTGCCAGCAGCTTCTTGGCCTCTTCGGCCAGACCCTTGGCATAGGTGGTGTTGTCGTGGAGAATGGCCACCCGTTTGGCGCCCATGTTTTCGATGGTCTTGACGGCCACCTTGCCCTGTTCGTCATCCCGGGGGCAGGTGCGGAAGAATTTCTGCAACCCCTTGTTGGTCAACCGGATGGCCGTGGACCCGTTGGCGATCTGGATGATGTCGAAATCATCGAAGATATTCTGGGAGGCTTCGGTCACGGATGAACCGTAGGTGCCGATGACGCCCGCGATACCCATGGTGGAGAGACGCTGTGCCGACAGAGCTGCCGTTCTCGGGTCACCGCCATCGTCGCTGACGACGATTTCCACGTCCTGGCCAAGAAGTCCGCCCTTGGCATTGAGATCCTCGGCAAGAAGTTCCACGATCTGTTTCATGTCCTGGCCTTCACTGGCCCAGGAACCGGTCAGGGGGCACATGAGCCCGATCTTGATGGTCCCGGCCCATGACAGACCACACATAAAGGTGAGGACAAGCAAAGCGAGCACCATTGATTTGACAGATTTTCCAATCATGAGAGCCTCCTGTGAGTTCCTTTAGGTTTTACAAATCTGTTAAAACGTTCCCGGAGTCGTATCATTCCATGACCAGTCAGTGCGTTGTCGGGTCAGAATGTACACGGCTAACTAACTGAATTCACGAATTTTGGCAACGCCAAAATCCCGCATCCACGGGCCTTGGTCCAAAAAAATGGTAAGGTGCGGGATGTATTGCATGATTTTTGAGCCGAGGGTTCAAAGCTGACCGGAGCAAACTCCATTTCTGTCAATTTGGTCAATCGGCTGATTTTCGTCACGGACAAAGGATCCTTCGTCACCTGCGGAAGAAGGTTTTGGACGCATTGGCGATGTGGATGCAACGAGTGGTCGTACAAAATGAAAGGAAAATGATAAAATGTATAACATACTCTAATTTTTATTTTTTTGTTGTCAAAAAAAGTTATTCGAGGTATGGCTCTCCTCAAAGTGTCAACCAGGAGGGCAAAGGAGGAGACCATGCCAGAAAAAGTCAATGCGCAAAAGATTCAGGAAAATCGGGAGACCCGGTCCTATCGGAGGGTGGCTCACTCCACTCCGGTTCAGTTCGTGAGTGAAAATTCCTACAGGACCTACCGCGCGACCATGAAAAACTACAGCAGCGGGGGGATGTACATCGAATCCAACAGGCCCCTGATTCCCGGCAAGGATATCCGGATCAGCATGTCGAACTATACGGCCGGGGAGAAAAACGGGCCGGAAATTTTCAGCGGCTATTTCGGGCGGATCGTATGGTGCAATCCTATCAATTCCAGGTCATCCAAGGCTTACGGTGCGGGTATCGAGTACGATTATCCGGTGTATTTTCACGAGATCGGGGGATGAGACGGCTCCATAGGGAGTCGTAGTTGCAGAAAAGCACAAGGGACGGAATCCGTTTTGGATTCCGTCCCTTTGTTTGTTGTGGTAAAGGAGGGCGATGGGAGTGTGGCGGAAGGAAATGTTTTTCTTCGCCTCCCGGGTGAGCGGTCAAAGGGCACGGCGCGCCGTGCCCCTACGGGTAATTCGCTATTTGTAGAGTTTTCTGAGGGTGGTCACCAAATCTTCCACCTGGGGTTTGTACTCGTCGGGCAGATACTCCACGGCTTCGTTCAGGGAATAGATGGCCTTGCGGATCTGGGCCATTTCCAGAGCCTGCTCTCGCGCAAGCTTGTTCGGGCCCACCGCGAAATTGAGGGTCTTGCCCTCCATGGAGTGGTGGACATAGGCTCCGCTCAACGCGAGTTTGCCAAGCTGATGGAGCAAGAGGGGCGTGTCGTCGGTGATCCATGGGGAGACGTCGTGTTCCCCCTTGGTATCGAACAGGATTTCACAGGTCTGGGCATCGAAGAGCATGGTCATTTCTTCGGGGTCGACATTCTCCTCCCAGATGGCAAAGAGTTTATCAACGGACTCTTTGGCGTCTTCCAGATGGTCGGGGCTGAGTTGCAGCCGGACTTCGTATGATACTTTGGTCATGGTTTTCTCCCTTGGTGCTGATCCGATGCATGTGGGGCATCGTCGGATACGAAGGCAACGGTTTTCCTTCCCTTAGAGCAGCCAGATGGTTGCGGCAAGTCCTGCCAGGGACATGGTGATGGTGTAGGGGAATGCCAGCTTGACCATCTCCCCGTAGGAGAGCCTGATCAACGGGGCCAGGGCCGAGGTGAGCAGGAACAGGAACGCGGCCTGACCGTTGGGAGTGGCCACGCTGGGGATGTTTGTGCCGGTGTTGATGGATACGGCAAGCAGATCGAACTGTTCCTTGGTGATCTGTCCGGCCAGGAAGGCCTCCTTGGTTTCGGTGATGTACACCGTGGCCACGAAGACATTGTCACTGATCATGGAGAGAACACCGTTGGCCAGATAGTAGGCAGCCAGCTGGGTTTTTCCCGAGAGTTCCAGGACCGCGTGGATGACCGGGGCGAAGAGATGCTGGTCGTGGATCACGGCTACGATGGCGAAGAATACGACCAGAAGGGCGGTAAAGGGGAGTGCCTCTTCAAAGGCATGCCCGATCCTGTGTTCCTCGGTGACCCCGTTCAGGGCTGTGAGCAGAACAATGACGGACAGACCGATGATTCCGACTTCCGCCAGATGAAAGGCCAGGGCCAGGATGAGGAAGATGGCCACGCAGACCTGGATGAACAGAGCTGCCTGCTGCTTTTTGGTCATCTTGGCTTCGGTTTCCCGGGCGCTGTTTTCAAGGATGGCCCGGACGTTGATGGGGAGTTTGAATCCATATCCGAAAATGGAGAATCTCTCCAGGAGTATACAGGTCAAAAGGCCCACAATGAGGACCGGCATGGACACCGGGGCTACACGAATGAAGAAGTCGGCAAAATGCCAATCCATGACATGGCCGATGAGCAGGTTCTGGGGTTCGCCCACAATGGTGGTCACTCCGCCAAGAGCGGTCCCCACGGCACCGTGCATCATCAGATTGCGCAGGAACCCGCGGAACTGGCGCAGGTCGAGACGGTTCTGGTCGACGATGCTTTCATCCTCGCTCAGGGAGCAGGAACCGCCTGTGCAATGGGTATGGTAGATTTCGTAGAATCCGTAGGCCACGGCGATGATCACCGCTGTCACGGTCAGAGCATCGAGGAAGGCGGAAAGAAAGGCCCCTGCGAAACAGAAGAGCAGGGAAAGCCATATCTTGGATTTTACCTTGATCAGGATTTTGGTAAACGCGTATTGGAGCAGATCCTTCATGAAATAGATCCCGGCGACCATGAACATGAGCAGCATGATCACCGGAAAATTGTGAAGCGCTTCCTTGTATACCGCCTCGGCCGAGGTCATGCCGAGCACAACTGCCTCGATGGCCAGAAGACCGCCCGCGGGCAGGGGATAGCATTTCAGGGCCATGGCCAGGGTGAAGATGAATTCTCCGATGAGGATCCAGCCGGTGATGAATGGTCCGACTGTATGCAGAAGAACCGGATTGGCGACCAGAAAGCCGATGATGGTCAGCTTGTACCAGTCCGGCGAATTTCCCAGAAGATTTTTGTTCAATGCCTGGGCAACTGTTTTGGGCATGAGGGACTCCACGTTGGGTTTGTGATGCGAAAAAAGGCGATTGTCTCATGCGGGCCGGAACCCGATGGTTCCGACCCGCGCTATAAACGGTGTCTATGGAATCAGTCCTCGAGATGGCTGATGTCCATGGTCGGGTACATGCCGCGAAGGGGGCCTTCGGCATAGGGCTGGATGATGTTGAAGGAGATGTCCTGCCCCTTCTGGGCGTGTCCGCTCTCATCATGGCCGGTGAAAAAGGCCCCGTTGGCCTCGAGGATGTGCGTGATCCTGTGCTTGAACGCGTCCACAAAGGTTTTTCCGTTACCCTGGAAGACCATGGAGCCGAGTTCGAGCTTCCCGTCCACTTCAACGAGTTTGTCCAGGGAAACGCTGTTTTGTTCGAGATCCTTTTGGCAGGTGATCAACCCCCAGGCAACCGTGTGCTCCGGGATGGTCACGGGTTCTTCGGCATCGATGATCGCATGGGGCATGATGATGGAATCCCTGCCGATGGTGATCATGGCGTCCTTCTTGCCGTGCAGGAAGGCGTTGAAGCCCACGAACACGTTCTCCCCGAGCTGAGAGCTGATGATCTTGCCGCCGTGGGCGGTGATGTCGTTGCCCTCGAGGGTCGAGTCGATGATGTAGCAGTTTTCCTGGGCATTGGAACCCCGCCCCAGGGAGGAGTTTTCAATGTAGGCCCGCTGGGCAACGAGCACGTTTTCGCCGATGAGGGTCTTGGGTTTGACCACGGCGTACGGGCTGACCGAGGCCCCCTTGGTGGAGAAGGGGGGCTGGTTCTGGACCTGGGAATAGATGGATTCGAATTCCTGTTTCCTGGATTCCACGAAGTCGAACAGGATGCCCGTGGGACGCTCATTGGGCTGGATATCGATGTACTTCTTCAATGGTTCCAGGGGGAAGCGGTACCTGAAGTCGAAATTGCCTTCGGAACGTACCCAGACCATGCCCGGTTCGATCCATTCGTGGGACAATTCCCCTACCTGGACATAGGCAAAGGTGCCCACCATGCAGTCATGCAGGGATGTCAGGTCCACCGTTGCAAAGGGTCCCAGAAAGGCTCCTTCCATGGGTGCGCCGTGGATATTGGCATAATGCAGGGAAAGGGTGTTCTGGATACCGAATTCTTCCAGATTCTCCGGGTCGTGGGAGAAGTTGTGAACAAGGGTCTTGACCAGGAAGCTGTCCTTGATGACGACTTTTTCGTCGTGGTGCAGGGGAATGCTCAACCCTTCGTAGTCGAAATGAGTGCCCTTGAGCTTGAATTCGTCGCCGCGGATGTCGGTCTTGTAGATGAGGGAGTGCTCCACCATGCACCTGCCCAGAAAATAGCTTCCTGCCAGGCAGGAATCCTTGAATTTCAGGTGAAGAGGAAGATCCGGAGAGAGACCGTAAAAGGCGTAGAATTGAGCGAACTTCTCCTCGGGTATGAGTTCGAGGGCATAGGGACCGCAATCCACTTTGGGGCCGCGCAGATTGATGTTGATCCGGTTGACGATACGTCGGGTGAGCTGGCGTAAGTGTTCCATGAGCCTCCTTGGCGTTTCATCGCGTCGGTTTGTCGTTGATTGATAGCAAGAACCACGGAAGGCGTTTGCGCCTTCCGTGGTTTTGTTCCGCCTGATGGTTGTATGACCGGGTAAGGGATGGTGATGGGCATGCCCATGAGCGGCCAGATAACATAGACAGCCAGGCCGACCACGACCATGAGCAGTATGCTGGCAGGGACCCCTTACATGAAGAATTCACCGATTGTAAACTGTTGTGAGTCGTAGGCAATGGCGTTGGGTGCCGCACCCACC
>CAYWJL010000037.1:0-10590 GCA_964458145.1 uncultured Desulfovibrionales bacterium
TGGCCATGGGAGGGAGCCCCAAGATGATGTACCTGCGGTATGTGTACGACGAGATTGCGGCCATCTTTGACGAGGACGAATAAAAACGCAGCTGTTCCACCCCACTGAAACAAAACGGCCCGGCAACCATCAAACATGGTTGCCGGGCCGTTTACACCGATTTCACTCTTTGTGCGTCTACCAGGCCGGTATAGGCTCCTGGGGTTCGGTGAGAAGGAATTCGCCCTTTTCTATCCATTGCTTGAGCAGGGTGGCCACTTCCAGGGATTTGGTATGGCTTGTCACCGGTATGGTCGGCACCTGCTTGCCGTTCAGCTCGATGGAACCGCTCATGAGCTCGGCAAAGGTGGCATGTTTCAGGATATTGCCATTGGCCCGGGGGTAGTCGTACCCATAATCGATAATGGGCATCTGGATGTCTTCGTCGCCCACTCCGGTGAACCAGGCCATTTCCTCGTTCAGGATGGGGATGGGGATGCCCAGGGCAACGGCCATGGAAACCCCGTAGCCCACGATGCTCACACCGCGCAGAAAACCCGGCTTCATCTGCTTGAGATCGCCCTTGACCATGAGTGTGCCCGAACCGGTCAGGGGAAGTCCCCGCTCGTTGCGCTCGGGATCGGGAACATGCTGGGTGCCCGGGCCGAGAACATATCCGATGCCGCCTCCCAGAAAGATCCTGGTCCCCAGTCCGATGGTCTTGAAATAGGGATCGTTGAACAAGGGGCTCAGGGCTCCGGCCGTGGCAAAATTGGCGTTGCCGAAGCGGGACTTCAGCGGCCCCATATAGGTATACTTGATCTTGTCCGTGCTGTTCACCGCGCAATTGTAATTCTGATAGCCGTTGCGAGGATTGAGCAGGATGGCGTTGCGCAGATCGCCCAGGGTGATGTCCCGTTCCAACCGGGTACGGGGGTAGCAATCCGTGCCGTAGGCCTCGGCCTTGAGATGCACGGATTTCCCCTTGAGCAGATCTTCCACAACATGGGCGCCGCCGTACTTGAAGGTGCCCGGATAGACCTTGTTCAGGGGATCGTCCTCGCAGGTCTCTGTGGCCCCGAGATAAGAATCAACAGCCGCCAGCCCCGCCATGCACGGCACCCCGTTGAGCCAGACTTTGGAAGTCTTTATGGTGGGAGGACGCTGGCCGATATTGAAGAGCATGCCGGACGAACACATGGGGGAAAAGGTCCCTGTGGTCACGACATCAACCTTTTTTGCAGCCTTGACCTTGCCTTCGGTCCGCACTAGTTTGGTCATTTCCCGTGCGTCCAGGACCACGGCTTTGCCGGCTTTGATCTTCTCGTTGATCTGAGCGATCGTCCTGGTAACCTGGTATTCTTTTCCCATGATTCCTCCTCGTTCCTCGTAAGCGACGTTCGATCCGCTCATACAGCAATCGGGCGACACGGGCAAATACTTGTTCCCAACCCTTCAGCATCTTTATTGCGGTGATTCTTTCGTGAAAGTTATGGAACTACGTCACATCCTGAAGCAAAAATTCTCGGAGGAAAACCTTGGACAATGGTTCGACCCCTTGAATATCACTTTCGATGCCTCAAGATTGACCGTTGGTTTTCCTCATACATTTTTCATGAACATGTTCATCGCATCGTATAAGGAACATCTGGAGGATGCCGTCACAAAATGCTTCGAAGAAACGATTCACATTGAATACAATGTGATCACCACCAATGATACCCACACATCGATAACAAGCATCCAGCCCGAAACACGAGAGAACGAGGGCGGCAACCACGCAGCCGTTGATTTCGAATCGTTTCTCGTCAACCACAAAAACTATTTTCCCCTGGCCTCTGCCCAGGAAGTCGCCACCCGGAAAAACACGGTCTACAATCCCTTTGTTTTGTACGGACAGAGTGGTTCCGGCAAGACCCATCTTTGCAAGGCCATCCGGGGAGCCCTCGAGAAAAACGCCAAATCCGGAACCATCTTCTGGGGCAGTTTCATGGATCTGCACAAAAAACTCGCTCCGGCATCCGGCTACCGGAGCCTGCTCGCCTCCGACGTCCTGATCGTGGATGATTTTCAGGAAATCGAATCCTTCCAGGATTGCCAGCACGATTTTCTCTCCCTGTTCAATGCCTTTCACGAGGCCGGCAAGCAGATGGTCCTTGCCACCGGCAAACGCATCCAGGAGATGGACTTTCTGGAACCCGGTCTCAAGTCACGCCTTGGCTGGGGACTCATGGTCACCCTCAAACGGCCCGATCTGGATATCCGGCTCCAATTCATCAAAAAAACCTGCAAAAAGCGGCATATCAACCTCAGCAGCGAGCAGATGCTCACCCTGGCCCAGCATTTTTCCGATTTCCGCAGCCTGCAGGGATGTCTCATCAAGATCCTGGCCTTCCAGAACCTCATTTCTCCCCAGATGGCCCAGGAAGACTTCATCAACATCCTCAAGGGGCTCGATGCCCAGGCGACAACGGAGTTGACCCACGAAATGATCATCGCCGTCGTTGCCGACCACCTGGGCATTCCCAGCTCGACCATACTTTCAAGCACACGCAAACAGGACGTGGTCTTTGCCAGACAGGCGGCCATGTATCTGTGCAGAAAACTGCTCCAGCATTCCTTTCCTCAGCTCGGAACCATCTTTGGCGGCAAGGATCACAGCACGGTCATCTATGCCTGCCGGAAAATCGAATCCCTGAAAAACAAAAAGCCGGATATCAAACACCAGCTCGATGTTTTGACCAAGAAATGCCGCGAAACCCAACAGGCCCGGGAGTTCCATTGAAATCGGCCGCACCCCCAACGTCCCGCAATTTCTGAAATTTCTAAAATCGCTTCAATTTCCAAAATCCCGCCACTCTTATGCTACCCATGTCCACGACCACAAGGAGTTTGTCATGAAATGCCAGGTACTCAAGGAAGATATCGTCGAGGGTGTCCAGCTGGCCTCCAACATCATCCCGGCCAAGACCGGGACCGCGTATCTGCGGACCATCTGGCTGGAGACCCGGGAAAACGCCATCACCATCATGGCCACGGATTCCAACATCGAATTCACCGGCACCTATTCGGCGCACATCCAGGAACCCGGACGGGTCGGCATCCACGGGAAAAAATTCAGCGACCTCATCCGCAAACTCCCTCCGGGCGAACTCACCTTCGAGGCCAGGGAAGGCGATTCCAACATTCTCATCCACCAGGGCAAGAAAAAATACAAACTGCCCCTGAACAACGCCTCCTGGTTCCAGGAGTTCCTGACCATGCCCGAGGAAAACGGCTCCGTGTGGCCGGGCGAACTCCTGCAGAACGTCATCGACAGGATATCCTTCTGCATCAATGACGAAGAGGATACCGGAGCCATGAACTGCATCAAGTTCACCCCCCTTGCCGAAGGAACCGTCGAGGTCTGCGGCATGAACGGCCACCAGTTCGGCCTGCTCCAGTTCACCACCCCGGACGTCCACGCCTCCCTGGGAGAGACAGGGGTGCTCATCGCCAAGAAGGACCTGAGCGAAATAGGCAAATGGCTCAGACCCGAGGACATCTCCGTCAACCTGACGGAAAAACGGATGTTCCTTCGTTCGGCCCGGGGACACGAAACCCTGAGCGTTCCTCGCCGGACCTATGAATTCCCCAATTACCGCAATTTCATCGACAGCTATGAAAACACCTTCCGGTGCACCCTGGAAGTGGACAAATACGAACTGACCGACGCCCTGGAACGGATTCTTCTGTTCAACACCGAGTCCAGCAGATCCACCTACCTCCATTTCAGCCCCACCGAACTGGGCCTGTCCTGCCACGGTCAGGAATTCGGCGAGGGGTCCGAGGTGCTTGCTGCCAGGTTTCAGGGTGATCTGGACATGATCGCCATCCCCACCCGGATCCTCCTGGAAATCATGTCCCACTTCACCTCCAACACGATCACCTTCCAGATGGCAGGTCCTCTGGACCCGTGCAAGCTCACCGGTCCTGACGATGTCGATTATTTCGTGATCACCATGCCCGTGGAGATCACCGAAGACACCTATTACACCGAGGAAGAGGACGCCTAGACAGTCAGCCTCTTCCCCTCTATAATTCACGCTTTCGCAAGAATCGTCTTGCCGGAACCACACGAACCCCACGAGCGACACAAGGCATGAGCACTCCAAACACGACTGATTACAACGCAGGCAGCATCACCATCCTGGAAGGGCTGTCCGCCGTGCGCAAACGTCCCGCCATGTACATCGGCAGCACGGACACCCACGGCCTGCACCACCTGGTCTACGAGGTCATCGACAACTCCATCGACGAAGCCATGGCCGGATACTGCAACCGGATCAAGGTACGGGTCCATCTGGACAACAGCGTGACCATCTCGGACAACGGTCGGGGTATCCCCGTGGATATCCACCCCAAGGAAAAGATACCCGCGGTCCAGGTAGTCATGACCGTGCTCCATGCCGGCGGCAAGTTCGACAATGACAGCTACAAGGTTTCCGGCGGCCTGCACGGTGTGGGTGTCTCCGTGGTCAACGCCCTGTCCGAGGACCTGGAAGTTACCATCCATCGTAACGGTCAGAAATACCGGCAATACTACAAGCAGGGTATCCCGGTTTCCGAACTCAAAATCGTGGGCGAGACCGACAGGACCGGGACCACGATCAGATTCAGGCCCGACGAGGAGATCTTCGAGGATCTGAACTTCCACTACGAAATCCTGGCCAAACGGTTCCAGGAACTGGCCTACCTGAACAAGGGCGTGGCCATCGAATTCACCGACGAAAAAACCCAGACCAAAAAATCCTTTCATGATGAAGGGGGCATCGTTTCCTTTGTCCGCGACACCAACGAAACCAAGGGATTTCATCCCGTCATCTACGGGAAAGGCGAAGTTGACAGCGTGTTCGTGGAGTTCGCCATGCAGTATACCAGCGGATACAAGGAAAACATGTTCACCTTTGCCAACAATATTCGAACCCGAGAAGGGGGAACGCATCTCCAGGGATTCAAGTCCGCCCTGACCAGGGCGGTGAACACCTACATCCAGAACACCGACCTGCCCAAGAAGTTCAAGGAAAAACTCGCGGGCGACGATGTCCGCGAAGGGCTGACCACAGTGATCAACGTCCGTATCCCCGATCCCCAGTTCGAAGGCCAGACCAAAACCAAACTGGGCAACAGCGAGGTGGTCGGATACGTGGCCGGAATCGTGTTCGAACAGATTTCCACATTTTTCGGCGAACACCCCAAAGAGGCCAAACTGATCCTGGAAAAGGTCGTGGACGCCTCCAGGGCCAGACAGGCAGCACGTCGGGCCAGAGAAATGGTCCGGCGCAAGGGCGCCCTCGGGGACAACTCGTTGCCGGGTAAGCTGGCCGACTGCCAGAGCCGCAAACCCGAGGACAGCGAAGTGTTCATCGTCGAGGGGGATTCGGCAGGCGGTTCCGCCAAACAGGGCCGGAATTCCAAGTTCCAGGCCATCCTTCCCCTGCGGGGCAAGATCCTGAATGTGGAAAAAACCCGTTTCGACAAGATGCTCCAGAACAAGGAAATCAAGGCCCTTATCACGGCCATGGGTGCGGGCATCGGTGAAGACGCCATCAATCTGGACAAACTCCGGTATCACAAGATCATCATCATGACCGATGCCGATGTGGACGGAGCCCATATCCGGACCCTGCTGCTGACCTTCTTTTTCAGACAGTACCAGGAGCTCATCGACAAGGGACATGTGTACATCGCCCAGCCCCCCCTCTACAGGGTCAGCAAGGGCAAGTTCGAACAATACATCACCTACGAAGAGGAGATGGACCACTTCCTCATCGACCGGATCAGCTCCCTGGAAGCCGTGAAAACCGAACGGGACATCGTCATCACCGGCGAGGAACTCAAGACCCTGCTGACGACCATCACCAGGGTCCGGGACAATCTTTCGGATATCGCCAACATCGGTATCGACACGGATCTCTCCCGCCACCTGTTCGCCTTTGAAACCAAACTCTCGCCGGACAGTTTCCACAACGGTGACGTGACACGACTTCAGGAATACATGGCCGGTCTGAACTACACCCTGGAAGTCTCGCAGGAAATTCTGGACGACGAAGACGACGAGGACCCGAGGGTCTTTCTCCATTTCATCGACGCCAACGAACATATCGTGCGCATCGGGGCGGAGTTCTTCAACTCCAAACTCTACAAGACCACCTATGGCCTGTACGAGGAGCTGCGGGAAAAGAGCCCCGGACTGACCTTCACCATTGTGGACGAAAAGTCGGAATCGGAAGAGGAAGGAATTCCTGTCAAAAGCCCCTTTGAACTCCTCTCCATGGTCATGGAAAAGGCCAAAAAGGGGCTGCACATCCAGCGGTACAAAGGTCTTGGAGAGATGAATCCCGAACAGCTCTGGGAAACGACCATGGATCCCGAAACCCGCAGTCTGCTCCGGGTGACCATCGCCGATGCGGCCGAGGCGGACGAACTCTTTGTCAAACTCATGGGCGACAAGGTCGAACCCCGGCGGGAGTTCATCATCAAGAACGCCCTCTCGGTCACGGATCTGGATATTTGACAACAACTCTCTCAGAGGAACCAGCAAAGCTTTGAATAGGGAAGTTGTTTCAAGAGATTTTTGGTTCATCCGGCAAAAGAGCACGTATGCCTCACTTTTACCGGTATCGTATCAGTCAGAGCTGCCTCGATTTATCATCGAATGGGTCCCCCACCCTGGTAAGGGCGGGGTTAGGGGCGGGTCGTATAATCGGTGCCTTTCTCCAGCAGTTTGAAACCCTCCCCCAGCCCCTCCCTGAACTACGGGAGGGGAGCTACATTGTGCCTGTAGTCGTTATATCCGGGACGGGGGTGGAAGAGGTTCTCCCTCAAGAATGGTCCACCGACAGAGGATTTTTGATGAAAAAGTACCCGAAACAGATAAAGGCCGAATCTTGCAAGTGAGGACGATGTGCCAAACGATGTCAGTATAGAACAAGAAATCAAGAAATCCTATCTGGAATACTCCCTGAGCGTCATTGTGGGACGAGCCATCCCCGACGTGCGCGACGGTCTCAAGCCCGTGCATCGCCGGATTCTCTTTGCCATGCACGAACTGGGCAACGCCTACAACCGGCCGTACAAGAAATCGGCCCGTGTTGTGGGTGATGTCATCGGTAAATATCATCCCCACGGAGATTCCGCAGTCTACGACGCTCTGGTGCGCATGGCCCAGGACTTCAACATGCGCGACCCCCTGGTGGACGGTCAGGGCAACTTCGGCTCCATTGACGGCGATTCCGCAGCCGCCATGAGATACACCGAGGCACGCATGTCCCGGCTTGCCGGTGAATTTCTGGCAGACATCGAGAAAAACACGGTTGCCTTCAGACCCAACTACGACAACAGCCTGGAGGAACCCGAGGTCCTGCCCACCAAGGTGCCCAATCTGCTCATCAACGGTTCTTCGGGCATTGCCGTGGGCATGGCCACGAACATTCCTCCCCACAACCTGGTGGAAATCGTGGACGGGGTGCTCATGATTCTGGATACACCTGAGACCACGATCGCCGATCTGATCAGGGTGATCAAGGCTCCGGACTTTCCCACGGGCGGTCTTCTCTATGGAAGGGACGGCATTGTCGAGGCCTACCGAACAGGGCACGGCAGTGTGAAGATCAGGGCACGGGTCCACGTGGAAGAGCGTAAGAGCGGGCTCGAATCCATCGTGGTCACGGAAATTCCCTTTGCTCTGAACAAGTCCAAACTGGTGGAAAAAATCGCCGGCCTGGTCAACGATCACAAGCTCGAAGGGATCAGCGATCTGCGGGACGAATCCAATCTGGACGGTATCCGCATTGTCGTGGATCTGAAAAAAACCGCCTATTCAGATGTGATCATCAACCAGCTCTTCAAGTACACGGCCCTGCAGACCAGTTTCGCCATCAACATGCTCGCCGTGGTCAACAACCGGCCCCAGCTTCTGAACCTCAAGCAGATTCTGGAATATTTCATCGAGTTTCGCAAAGAGGTCATCATCCGGAGGTCACGCTTCGACCTGGCCAAGGCCGAGCACCGGGCCCACATTCTGGAAGGTCTGCGCATCGCCCTGGACAACATCGACGAGGTGGTGTCCATCATCCGCTCCTCGAGTACACCGGCCGAGGCCAAGATGCGGCTGGCAGAACGGTTCGAGCTCTCGGATATCCAGAGTCAGGCCATCCTGGACATGCGGTTGCAGCGCCTCACCAACATGGAGCGGGAAAAACTCATTGCCGAGTACACCGAGCTCCTCAAGCGGATCGAATACCTGCGAAGCGTCATCGAAAATCCCGAGGTCCTCAAGGGAGTCATCCGCGATGAACTCACGGCTCTGAAGGAAACCTTCGGCACCCCCAGAAAATCGGAAATCATGGCCCATGATCCCGACAGCATCAATATCGAGGATATCGTGCCCGATGATGATGTGGTCATCACCCTGTCCAACAACGGATATATCAAACGGACGGGCCTGCACAACTACCAGCAGCAGAAACGCGGGGGCGTGGGCATTGCCGGGGCCTTTGCCTCGGACAAGGATTTCATCTCCCAGCTTCTGACCACGAGCAACCATCAGTACATGAACCTGTTCACCAACACGGGTCGCATGTTTCAGATCAAGGTTCACGAGATTCCCGAAGGCGGCAGGACAGCCAAGGGTATCCACGTGGCCAATCTGCTCTCCCTGGCAAAAGACGAGACCGTGGCCACGGCCATGAGTTACCGGGAATTCCCGGAAGACAAGTATTTCATGTTCATCTCCCGCAAGGGGATCGTCAAACGCGCGGCCATGGACCTGTACAAGAATGTCCGCAGCCAGGGTCTCATTGCGGTGGGTCTCAAGGAAGGGGACGAACTTTTGGCCGTGCGTGAAGTGGCCCAGGAGGACGAAATCGTCCTGGTCTCCAAGAACGGTTTCTCCATCCGCTTCGACTGCTCGGAAATCCGGGCCACAGGAAGAACCGCCATGGGCGTCAAGGGCATGAGCCTCAGATCGGGGGACACGGTGGTTGCCGGTGTGATCCTGTCTGAAAACGGCAAGCACGAGCTGCTGACCATA
Organism: uncultured Desulfovibrionales bacterium; assembly: GCA_964458145.1. GTDB lineage: Bacteria > Desulfobacterota > Desulfovibrionia > Desulfovibrionales > Desulfomicrobiaceae > Desulfoplanes. The sequence continues at coordinate 9,053 of CAYWJL010000037.1, forward strand.
GCTGAAAACGGGTACGGCAAACGGACTCATATGGACCAGTTCCGCAGCCAGGCCCGCGGCGGCAAGGGCATCATCAACATGCGCATCACCCCCAAGACCGGGCCGGTAGTCAGCGCCCTCATGGTGGACAACGAGGACGAGGCCATCCTGCTCACGTCCGGCAACAAGATCATTCGCATCGGGATCAGCGACATCTCGCTTGTGGGCAGGGCCACCCAGGGGGTGCGTCTGGTACGCATGGGCGACGAGCAGACACTCATCTGCTGTGACCTCGTGGAAAAGGAAGAGGACCGGGACACCCGGGAATAGAACCTTGGGCAGAATATCCATCGAACACGACAAAGGGACCATCAGGGCATTTGCAGCCCTGATGGTCCCTTTGTGCGTCTGGCTTCTGATGATGGCACCGGTTCAGGGATGCCTGAGCGTACAGCAGGATGAACAGCTCATGGATCAGGGCGATCAGGCCATGAGCCAGGGCAGGTTCCGGGATGCGGCAACCGCGTTTCAGGATTATCTCCAGAGGTATCCCAAGGGGAGTGAACGCTGGAAGGCCTGGCAACGGTTGGTGACCATCAACCGGGATATGCACAAGGACCTGGATCTGGCGGACAGCCTTCTGGCCACCATGTATCTGGAGTTCAAATCAGATACCACTCGGGCCGTCCAGATCCTCATGCAGCAGGCCGAGGTGAGTGCGGCCCTCGGCGACACGGAAGCGTCCCTGGCATACCTTGAAAAAGGAAGTTCCCTGCAGAACCTCTCGGCACAACAGCGATGGGACCTGCTCATAGCCCAGGCTCGGACAGCCTTCAGGGCTCACCGATTCTCCCTCACCCACGCCATTCTGGCAAAGGCGCTTCCCCTGGCCCCGAACCCGGAGGCCCATGCCGAAGCGGTCCATATGGACGGGCAGGCCCTTGTCTATCTTGGTGAATACACCCAGGCGGAACACCTTCTTGCCGGGGAATTCGCCGACCTCCAGCCAGGCCCCCTGCGCTCGCGCATCGGCCTGAGCCTTGCCCATATCGCCGAACATCAGAAACGATATGCCGATGCCCTTGACCTCATCGATCAGATAAGGCCCCACTACCCCAACCCCAAAGCCCTTGAAATCAGGGAGCAGGCCCTTCAGGAAAAGATCGACAAGACCAAATAATCGCCTTTATCCGCGCCTCTGTGCCTCTGCGCGTTAAACAAATCACCCCTCTCCCCCATCCCCGCGTCTCCTCCCCCCGCGGCCCGTAACCAGCCAGTCCACGGAAAACCCGGTTTCCATCCCCACACCGATCATCCAGTCCGCCGGAATCTTCTGATTTTTGAGGGCATTGGATATGGATGTCGGGCTGACGTGCAGGAACGCGGCAAGATCCTTGTTCGTGGTCGTTCCGGTTGCCTGCTTGAGTCGTTCGAGAATCTTGTCCGGCCTTCTGAGATCGCCGATGTGGGATATGTCCAGAACCACCACATAGATCCTGCCTTCGGGAAAATAGGCGTCACTGTACACCCCGCGAACCTCCATCAGGGCATACCCCATA
>CAYWJL010000037.1:10600-11273 GCA_964458145.1 uncultured Desulfovibrionales bacterium
TGCCCGTCCGCTTGACCCGGAACTCGCCCTGATGCGGGGTCTTGGTCTGGACGATCCGCTTGATGAATCCCTGAGCTTGTTCCAGATCCTGGGGATGGATGATCTCGAAAACGATCTTCAGATCCAGATGTCGATACCTGTCACTGTCAACGGGAGCCGCACCGGGGCGCAGAACCCGTCCGCGCCTGCGGATGATCCGGCATTGGGTGTCGAGAACGAACACGGCTTCGTTCGCCGAACAGATTTCCTCCAGATAGCTGTTCTCCTTGGCCACCTGCAGTGAAATGTCCTGGTAGATTCCGAGCAGTCCGATGACCTCTTTGTGGATGTCATCGAAGATGGGCGTATGGATGGCCCGGTACCAGACCCCAGGATCATGGAAATGGGGGAGCATGGGGATGATGATCTCCCTGCGCTGCTCGAAAACCGTTGTGGCAGTCTGGATGACGGACCGGGCTCTGAACTCGGGCATGAAATCGAATACCGTCCTGCCGGTGAGATCGTCCTGTGACCGGACCCCGATAAAACTGCAATAGGCATCATTGGCACAGACAACGGAATGATCGTATCCCGCAACCCAGGCAATGTCAGGGAGCGCATCGATGATCTTGCTGAAATCGTGAACGAGCTTGCGGGTATAAGTCACATCACGCTGGACAAAATACCCCGAGAC
>CAYWJL010000038.1:0-6529 GCA_964458145.1 uncultured Desulfovibrionales bacterium
TCACGGACAAGGTGATCGAGGAAAGCAAGAAAGACGACGACTAGAAAAAAGGGGGCCGTTTGCAAACGGCCCCCTTTTTTTCTCCTCCTTGTGCTTTGCCCACCTTTTGGATACATGACTTTATTCTTTTGCGTTCCCCGCTCTCCATTCGAATAAGGATGTTCATGTTCCGCTCCATCTACGCCTATCTGGCCATTACCCTGTACCTCATTTTCGGAGGCACGATTCTCATCATCCTGGCCTATATGGATCCGTCGGGCCGTTCTGCCTACCGAATCGGAGCCGCATGGGCGAGATTTTGCGTTCATGCCTGCGGCATCACTCTTGAATCCGATCTGCAGGAACTCGATCCTTCCAAACGATACATCTTCGTGGCAAACCACCAAAGCCAGGTGGACATCCCCATCCTCATGGCCCTGTTCGCCCGATTCAGAATATCGTTTCTGGCAAAACACACCCTTTTTGCCATCCCTGTTCTCGGACGGGTCATGCGCAGCCTGGGATGCGTGCCCATCGACCGGACCAATCCCCGCAAGGCACTCAGAGCCCTGAGCCGAGCCATCGAGGAAGGAGGAGAGACGCATTCCTTTCTCGTCTTTCCCGAAGGGACCCGCAACCACAGCCTTGGGGACTTCAAACCCGGGGCGATCATCATGGCGCTCAAAAGCGGGCTGCCCATCGTTCCGGTAGTCATTGACGGTTCGGGACGCATCCTGGCCAAATCATCGTGGCGTATCACTCCGGGTACAGTCAAAATAACCGGACTCGCCCCCATCGAATTTGAAGGGAACTCTGCCCTCAAACAGAGAGAACAACTTACGCGGAATCTATGGAACCTGATGAACAACCAACTCCTGGAGTCATCCGATGAATGAACCTCATGTAACCCTGACGCCCCTTGGCGGCCTTGGCGAAATCGGGATGAACTGCATGGCCCTTGAAACACCGGATTCTCTGGTGCTGATCGATTGCGGCCTCATGTTTCCCGACGACTACCTGCTGGGCGTCGACGTGGTCATCCCCTGCCTCGATTTCATCATCGAGCGGCAGGAAAAACTCAAGGGCATCATCCTGACCCACGGGCACGAGGACCATATCGGAGCCCTGCCCTGGCTCATGAAACAGGTCCGGGCCCCCCTGTACAGCTCGGAATTCACCCTGGCCCTTGTTCGCAGGAAACTCGAGGAACACGGCCTTGCCGATACCCTCGACCTGAGACCGGTCAAGGGCAGGGAAACGGTCACCCTGGGTGAATTCACCTTCCATTTCTTCAGGGTCTGCCACTCCATCATCGAAGGGTTCGGCCTGGGCATCGAGACCCCCATAGGCAAGATCTTCCACACCGGCGATTTCAAGATAGACCGCAATCCCATGGATGGTCATGCCACCGACCTGGAAGGAATCGAGGCCTTTGCTCGTGACGGGGTCAAACTCCTTTTTTCCGATTCCACCAACGTTGAACGTGAGGGCTTCGCCCTGACCGAACGAGAAATCAAGTCCTCTCTGAACGAGATCGTCAAGAACTCCCAGGGCCGGATTCTGGTCACCCTGTTTTCAAGCCACATCCAGCGTATCCAGGAGATCTTCGATCTGGCCGGGGAGTATGGTCGCAAGGTGGCCATCAGCGGAAAATCGATCGCCTCCAATACGGAAATCGCTCGTGAACTCGGTCATCTGACCTTCTCCAGGGACAACTACTGCGAGCTCGAAGACCTTCCGGGACTCAAGGATTCGGAAGTCGTGCTCATCCTCACGGGCTCCCAGGGCGAACCCCTGTCGGCATTGAGTCGTTTGTCCCGGGGAGAACACCGTCAACTCAATGTGCACAAGGGCGACACCGTGATCATGTCCTCGCGGTTCATCCCCGGAAACACCAAGGCCATCACCAAGGTGATCAACGATCTCTACCGGCTGGGTGCCGAGGTCCTGTACAAGAAGGTTCAGGCCATCCACGCCTCGGGTCACGCCCACAAGGAAGAGCTCAAGATCATGCTCAAGACCGTGGCCCCCAAATTCTTCATCCCGGTTCACGGCGAGTACCGCCACCTGCTCAAACACACCGCCCTGGCCCAGGAATGCGGAGTGGTCCCGGAACGGACCCTTCTGCTGGAAGACGGCCATCCCATCACCTTTTATCAGGACTCCATCCGCCTGGAAGAGGCCATCAAGGTCGAATCCCTTCTGGTGGACGGCAAGGGCGTCGGGGATGTCGGTCAGACCGTCATCAAGGAACGACAGATCCTTGGCGGCGAAGGGTTGGTCATCGTCGTTCTTGTAATCGATCCCGGGAGAAGGGGAATCGTGCTCGGCCCCCAGATCCTGTCCAAGGGATTCATCTTCGAACAGCACCTCTCCCATGTTCTGGAAGATGCCAAGGAAATCGTCCTGGACGTGTACGAAAACATCGACCCCAGAGACACCAGAAAACTCAAGGAACGTATCCGCTCGTCACTCAGGCGTTTCTTCAAAAAACTTCTGGGCCGCGATCCCGTTGTCGTGCCTCTTGTCATCGACATATCCAAGGATGAAAAATAGATCGCTTCCGGCAGCACCCCTTTGCAATCCGACAACCATTCACACCGATCAGGATTTCCTGTAGGGGCGGACCTATGTGTCCGCCCTTTTGATGCATTCCGGTTATCCCCCGCAAACATGATCGAAAACCGGCGGACACACAGGTCCGCCCCTACGTTGCAACATTTTTCGCAAAGAGGCTGAAAAATCACTTGCCTCTTGTGAACATTTCACCTACGAGTCACCGACTCAAAATTCGCACGTCCGGCAAAAGCCTGGGTGCCCCATGGTGGGGTGAGGCCTTTTGCAACCGGACGGAGGAACAACCCAGGAGGAAGAATGGCATATGTAAGCATGAAGCAGATGCTGGAGACCGGCGTCCATTTCGGACATCAGACCAAACGGTGGAACCCCAAGATGCGCCCCTACATTTTCGGAGCTCGCAAGGGTATCCACATCATGGATCTCCAGCAGACCGTCAAACTGTTCAGAACCGCCCACGACTTCATTTCCAATCTGGTGGCCAACGGTGAAAAGATCATCTTTGTCGGTACCAAACGCCAGGCTCAGGATGTGGTCAAGACCGAAGCCGAACGCGCCGGGATGTACTTTGTGACGAATCGTTGGCTCGGCGGCACCATGACCAACTTCCAGACCATCAAGCGCAGTATCGACCGGATGAAGAATCTCGAAGCCATGTTCGAGGACGGCAGCATCAACAGATTTCTGAAAAAGGAAATCGTCCGCATGCAGCGTGAACTGAACAAGCTGAATCAGAACCTCGGCGGGATCAAGGATATGGAGAAGCTCCCTGCCGCAGCGTTCATCATCGATCCCCATCGTGAAGACATCGCCGTCAAGGAATGCCGCACCCTGGGCATCCCCATTGTGGCCGTCGTTGATTCCAACTGTGATCCCGATGTGATCGATTATATCATTCCAGGTAACGATGATGCCATCAGGGCCATCAAGCTGTTCGCATCCGCCATCGCCGACGCATGTCTCGAAGGCAAGGATCAGTACGCAGCAAGCATGGACAAGGATGCCGAAGTCGAACTGGCCAAGGCCGCCCAGGAAGAAGCGGCCCAGGAAGCCGACAATGCCGCCAAGGAGGAAAAATAGCCATGGGTATTACCGCACAGCAGGTCAAGGCACTGCGTGAAAAAACCGGTGTCGGGATGATGGATTGCAAAAAAGCTCTCGTCGAGTGCGACGGCAACGAAGAAGCCGCTGTCGCCTACCTCCGGGAGAAAGGCCTTGCCAAGGCTCAGAAAAAAGCCGGTAGAGCCACGTCCGAAGGCTGGATAGGTTATGCAGCCACGGAAGACCTTTCCGCCGCCACACTGGTCGAGCTTAAATGCGAAACCGATTTCGTGGCCAAAAACGAAAAATTCCAGGAAACCCTGGAGAACATAGCCCGGACCCTGAACACCGAACAGGCTGCCACGGGCGCTCCGGTCGAGCTGACCGAAGAACAGGCTGCTCCTTTTGCCGAAGGTGTCAACGACTTGATCACCGTCCTCGGCGAAAATACTCAGCTCGGTCGTTTCAGCAAGATGGCTGTCGAAGGTTCCGGCATGATCGGCCACTATATCCACGCCAACGGCAAGATCGGCGTGCTCGTTGCCATCGAGACCGGTACCACGGAAAGCCTGGCCAAGGATGAGCTCAGGGGCATGGCCAAAGATATCGCCATGCAGGTGGCTGCGGTCAATCCTGCCTGCTGCACCCCGGACGAGCTCCCCCAGGACATCATTGCCAAGGAAAAGGAAATCTATCTCAACCAGGCCAAGGAAGAAGGCAAGCCCGAACAGATCGCCGAGAAAATCGTCGTCGGCCGGTTGAACAAGTACTACAAGGAAGTCTGCCTCGTGGAACAGCCTTTCATCAATGATGATTCCAAGACCATAAAGGATCTGGTCAAGGAAACGGCCAAGGCGATTGGAGACACGATCACGGTCACCGGCTTTTGCCGAATGGCCCTTGGCGAAGAATAGCATATCAATCAGCACAAAAAAGGGAGCTTCGGCTCCCTTTTTTGTGCCGTCTTTTTTTTTGCCTCTTGGACATCTTTCCTGTAAACACCCACGAACGCGTTCGCGTAAGGAGACCACATGTCGACATTCCACTACCCCCGAGTGCTTCTCAAACTCAGTGGCGAAGCCCTGGCCGGTGACCAACGATTCGGCATCGATCCCGAAATCGTCCGCTCCATAAGCCGAGAACTCGCCGAGATCGCCACCATGGGCGTCCAGATGGCCATCGTCATCGGCGGAGGGAACATCTTCAGGGGTATATCATCGTCGGCAACAGGAATGGACAGGTCTTCGGCCGACTACATGGGCATGTTGGCCACGGTGATGAACGCCCTTGCCGTTCAGGACGCTCTGGAAAAAGTGAACATCCCCACCCGGGTCATGTCGGCCATCACGATGCGCGAGGTTGCCGAACCCTATATCCGCCGCCGTGCCATCAGGCATCTGGAAAAGGGCAGGGTGATCATCTGCGCGGCAGGCACGGGCATCCCCTATTTCACCACGGACACGGCGGCGGTCATTCGGGCTCTTGAGCTCAAAGCCGACGCCATCCTCAAGGCCACACGGGTCAACGGGGTATATGACCGTGATCCTGAAAAGGATGCCGATGCCACCATGTTTCAGACTCTGAGCTATATCGAGGTATTGCAAAAAAAACTTCGGGTCATGGATTCAGCAGCCATTTCCCTGTGCATGGACAATGACCTGCCCATCGAGGTATTCAATCTTTTTTGCAAGGGAAACATCAAACGAGTCGTTCTTGGAGAGACCGTAGGAACACGAGTACAAGGAGAATAGCATGGAAGCTCTGTACCAAGACTGCAAGACACGCATGCAAAAGGCAGTGGACAATCTTAATCGGGAATTTGGAAAATTGCGCACGGGCAGGGCATCGACCTCCCTGGTGGAAGACATCAAGGTCGATTATTACGGTACGCCCACACCCATCAACCAGCTCGCTTCGGTTTCCATCCCCGACAGCCGGACCATTTCCATCCAGCCCTGGGACCGCAATGGCTTCAGCGGGGTGGAAAAGGCCATACTCAAGTCGGATCTCGGCCTGACTCCTGTCAACGACGGCAAAACCATCCGCATAGCCATCCCTGCCCTGACCGAAGAACGGCGCAAGGATCTGGTCAAGATGGCCAAGAAGTATACCGAAGAAGCCAGGGTTGCCATGCGCAACGTCCGCCGGGACTTCAACGATCTTCTGAAAAAGCAGAAAAACGACAAGGAGATCAACGAAGACGAGATGCACAAGGGGCAGGATGAGGTCCAGAATATCACCAACGATTTCGTCAAACAGGCAGACGCCCTCCTGGAAACCAAGGAAAACGAGATAATGGAGATCTAAACTGGACACGTCACGTTTACCTGAACATGTGGCCATCATCATGGATGGCAACGGTCGGTGGGCAAAACGGCAAGGTCTGGAACGAAGCGCCGGCCACAGGGCCGGCGCGAACACGGCGCATGACATCGTCACAGAAGCCCGGACCATCGGCATTCGACACCTGACCCTGTACACCTTTTCCAAGGAAAACTGGTCCCGTCCCAAAAAGGAAGTGGGATTCCTCTTTGAGCTCCTTGGAGATTATCTGACCAGCAACACCCCGAGCCTTCTCGAACAGTCCATACGACTCAAGATTCTGGGGGATGTCGACGATCTGCCCTTTGCTGCCCGGCAGATCGTCAAGCGAACCTGTCAGAAAACAAAGGATTGTACCGCCATGGTTTTGAACCTTGCCCTGAACTATTCGGGCAGGGAAGAGATCCTGCGTGCGACACGAGCTCTCATTGCTTCCGGTATTCCGGCAGATAGGATCACCGAGGCCGAATTCAAGGACCGACTGTATACAGCAGGCCAGCCCGACCCCGATCTGATCATCAGGACCAGCGGGGAACTGCGTCTGAGCAACTATCTGCTCTTCCAATCCGCCTACAATGAACTCTATTTCGCGGATACGCTCTGGCCTGAT
>CAYWJL010000038.1:6539-10587 GCA_964458145.1 uncultured Desulfovibrionales bacterium
CATTTTCGCCTCGCCCTGAAAGACTTTGCCGGCAGGAACCGTCGTTTCGGAACCACAGGTGAAGGAGAAACCTGAACATGACCCTCACCTCCCACCAGCAGCGCATTGCAACGGCTCTCGTACTCGTTCCGCTCATCGTATGGGTCGTCTTTCAAAGCGACGCCATCCTGGCAGCCGGGCTCATCGTGGTCGCAGGGCTGGGACTTCACGAATACTGCTCCATGTTCTGGCAGGGCAGACAAAAAAACGTTTACCTCGCTCTGGGACTTTTGCTTGCAGGGATAACGGGGTTGGTTTTCAGCCCAGCCCTCATCCACTACGCGCCCCTGGCCATGCCCGTGATCTTTCTGATCCTGGCAACCATTTTTTTGCTGTCATACAGCCGTGCGCCTTCCCTGGCATCCTTTGCCCACATTTCCCTGCTTCTGGCCGGAGTCGTCTACCTGCCGGTCATGCTCCAGCTTTTCCGTTTTCTCACACCCACGGAAATCATGCTCGTTCTGGCCTGCTCCTTTGCCACGGATACCGGCGGATTCTATGCGGGCCGATGGTGGGGTGACAGCAAGATATGGCCGGGCATAAGCCCCAAAAAAACATGGGCCGGAAGTTTTGGCGGCATGGCATTGACCATACTCTGCTGCCTGCTTATAGGTTTCGTTTGGGGCGTTGCATCCTGGTGGACCTTCATCCTTCTGGGCATTGTACTGAACATCGCGGCCCAACTCGGTGATTTTTTCGAATCCGCTCTCAAGCGCTGGTCCGGTGTCAAGGATTCCGGCCATATCCTGCCCGGTCACGGCGGAATTATGGACCGTATCGACAGCCTGCTGTTCGCCCTGCCCGTCTACTCGCTGGCCCGAGAAGTGACCGCGTTTTTCTGATTCCTTCCCAATCGTGACTTCCTTTCCGTCTTTTCCGGAAGGCCCACACAGCCGAGTCATCCCATGACCTATATTTCTTCGCTTTCTCTGCCTGACCATCTTTCCACAGGGCCTCGAAACCTGACCATTCTCGGGAGCACCGGCTCCATAGGCACCAATGCCGTGGCGGTCGTTGCCAAGTATCCCGAACGGTTCCGGATCACGGGTCTTGCCGGAGCCAGAAACGCTTCTCTTCTGGCCGAGCAGGCCGCCATGTTCCGACCTCCGGTACTCGGTGTTCTCACGGATGAGGTGGCCCGGGAACTCGGCACGTTGCTTCCTGAAAATTATTCTCCGGAAATTGTCGTGGGGCAGACGGGCTACATGGCCATGGCCCAGGATCCCGCAGCGGACCTGATTCTGTCCGCCCAGGTAGGAGCAGCCGGCCTGGCCGCCACCCTGACCGCCGCCAAAGCCGGGAAGGTGCTCTGCCTGGCGAACAAGGAATCCCTCGTCCTTGGAGGCCACCTTATCAGAGAAGCCTGTCGGAAAAGCGGCAGCGTCATTCTTCCGGTGGATTCCGAACATAACGCCATCTTTCAGGCCCTGAGCGGACACCAGCCCGAGCAGCTGCGGCGCATTCTGCTCACGGCCTCGGGCGGGCCATTCAGGACCAAATCGGCTGAATTTCTTGAGACCGTCACCCCCGAACAGGCTCTGGCCCACCCCAACTGGTCCATGGGGGCCAAAATCAGCATCGACTCGGCCACCCTCATGAACAAGGGACTCGAAGTCATCGAAGCCTTTCATCTCTTCGGGACCGGGCTGGAAACCATCGAAGTGGTCGTCCATCCTCAAAGTATCATACACTCCATGGTGGAGTATCAGGACGGTTCCATCCTGGCCCACCTGGGAGTTCCGGACATGAAAATCCCCATAGGATATTGTCTGACCTATCCTAAACGGGTCGAGCACGATCTCGAACCGCTTGATTTTGCCACCCTGGGAAGCCTGGATTTTGAAAAACCCCATCGCGACCTTTTCCCCTGCCTGGATCTCGCCTTTCACTCGCTGACGGCAGGTCCGAGTTATCCCGTTGTTCTCAACGCTGCCAATGAAATTGCGGTACAGGCGTTTCTGGACCGCAAGATTCCCTTCCCGGGTATACCGGCCCTGGTTGAGAAATGCCTCGACCATCACGCCTCCCGCCCCATCGACTCCATGGAGGCAATCCTCGATCTGGACACAGCGACAAGGACGTTTGCAACCACAGCCATCGACTCCCTTCCCGGTTCTCCTGGTTGATCCCTTTCTCCACCCAAATCCGGAAACACCACCATGATACTCAGCACCCTTGCCATCATTCTCGTCCTTGGAGCCCTGATATTTTTCCATGAGCTCGGCCATTTCCTGGTAGCCCGAAGCATGGACATCGGGGTCAAGGCATTCTCCCTGGGGTTTGGCCCCAGAATCTGGAAAAAAACCTGGGGGCAGACCGAGTATCGGCTTTCCGCGGTACCCCTGGGAGGCTACGTCCAACTGGTCGGCGAACACAGGGAGGATGACGTCCCGGAGGGTTTCTCCCAGGATCAGAGCTTTGCTCAGCGGCCCCCGTGGCAGCGTATGCTCGTGGTTGCGGCCGGCCCTGTCTTCAATTTCATTCTAGCCTGGTTCATCTACTGGGGTATTTTCTGGGCCCAGGGGCAGACCGAACTGCTCCCCCAAATCGGCGAGGTGCAGGAAGAAAGTCCGGCTCAGATCGCCGGCATCCTGGCTGGGGACGTGGTCACCGGTGTGAACGACGTGCCGACCACGTATTGGCAGGATCTTTCGGAAGCCATCCGCAGGAGTGACGGAGCCACCCTTCACCTGTCGATCCTTCGTAACGGCGAAGTGCACAATCTCAAGGTCACCCCAAATCTGCAGGAACGGAAAAATATCTTTGGTGAGACCAAGATGGTCCCCATGGTCGGGATCATCGCTGCCGGAGAAACAACGACCATCGAACTCTCCTTTCTCGGAGCGGCAGCGGCCGGGGCCACTCAAACCTGGGAACTCTCCAAATTGACCTTCCAGGGACTCGTCAAACTTGTCGAGCGGGTCGTTCCCCTGGACAACATCGGCGGTCCCATCATGATCGCCCAGATGGTCGGCCGGCAAGCCCATGAAGGCATGGTGAACCTTCTGGCCATCACCGCGCTTATCAGCATCAATCTCGGCCTTTTGAATCTCCTGCCCATTCCGGTACTCGACGGAGGGCATATCCTTTTTTGCGCCATCGAATGGATACGCAGACGCCCTCTGGACGAGCGCCTGCAGAACATTACGACGCGCATGGGACTCGCCTTTCTTTTGGCCCTGATGGGTCTGGCAATCTTCAATGATATTTGGCGATCATTCAATTGACTGACATGCAAACACGACCCATTCTGGCCATCAACGGCACCGAGGAACTTCTTCAGGTCGTCATCGGAAACGAATCAGGGGTATTGTTTCACGCCGGGATCAATGGTCCCGGCAGGACCATGCGTTTTCTCCTGCCTCTGATCGACGAGGGTCTGCACCGCTTGGATATGAGCCTTGCCCATTGCCGGGGCATCGCCTGCACGCGGGGACCGGGAAGCTTCACCGGCATCAGGGTGGTCTTGGCCACTATCGAAGGTCTGGCCCGGGCAACGGGCGTACCCACGGCCGGACTCGATTACCTGCCCATTCTGGCCGGAGATCTCATGGCCAACTGGCAAAGCGAAGCCTGGGTCATGACGTATGCTCGCAAGGATCAGGTCTACATCCAGGGATTTTCCATGCCCCAAGCGCGCGCTCTGACATCCCCCCGAGCCTGTCTTCACACTCAGGCAGTCGAGCTCCTCTGCTCCCGCAAGGGCAGGATTCTCGCTGGCGGCAGCGGCATCACCAGAAACACCGACTTCTTCAGCAGCCGCCTTCCCGCCTCCGTCACCCTGACCACGCATCGCGACACCCTCTCCCCGGAAGCCCTGCTCCTGGCAACTCTTGAAGCGGATTTCATCCACACCCCCATCACCCCCCTCTATCTCAGAGCGTCCGATGCCGAGTACAATCTTTCCACCATTGCCCTCAAAAGAGGCATCCCCTTTGAAGATGCCCTCAAACGTATCCCGCACCAGGAATAGGTTTTCTCCCATTTGCCCTGTTTGACGAACACGACC
>CAYWJL010000038.1:10597-11240 GCA_964458145.1 uncultured Desulfovibrionales bacterium
CTCCCCGCCAACCCCGGCAGATTCATCCCCTTCCATTGTTACCAGCACTGTTCATTCATTCGAAAATTCCCAATGTTCGCCATAGCGACCATTTTCACGAGTCACGGACTTGCCCAAGCCGTTCCTTGTCATACAACCATTTCCATTTTTTTTGCATTTCCCCCTAAAGTTTACCTCCCTGCGGACGATTAAGTAAGTACAACAAAAAATATCAAGGCAAGGATGCCGCTAACTCTTCAAGGAGGAAACTATGGCCCTTTACATCAATCACAATTCCATGGCCCAAAAGGCACAGCTGAACTTGAGTAACGCATACAGCGCCCTGGGAACCGCAACCAACCGTCTTTCATCCGGACTTCGCATCAATTCCGCGGCCGACGACGCTGCAGGGCTGGCCATTCGCGAGCTCATGCGCTCGGACATTGCCACCCTGAATCAGGGTGTTCGAAACGCCAACGACGCCATCTCCATGATCCAGACAGCTGACGGCGCCCTCGGGGTTATCGATGAAAAGCTCATCCGTATGAAGGAGCTTGCCGAACAGGCTGCCACCGGTACCTACACATCCGCGCAGCGTGTCATCATCAACTCGGCTTCTTCAAACATAGCAGATTTTAGTATCTCCACCGGATCGTGGTTGTAT
>CAYWJL010000039.1:0-11163 GCA_964458145.1 uncultured Desulfovibrionales bacterium
AAACCCTGACCTACGTCGGAACGACTGCATGTTTTCACTGCGCACTGTGCACTGCGCACTGCGCACTCCATCTTAGATCTTATATCCTTTATCCTTAAATCTTAACCCTTAAAACTCCCCCTATTTACCTACGAACACCTGCCCATAATGAATCAAACCATCTACCTCATAGGCCTCAACCACCGCACTGCCGATGTCTCCGTCAGGGAGCAGCTGGCACTGCCGGATTGCAATCCCTGTCTGCAAGGATTGATCAGACCTGATGGTCCGGTCAGGGAAGCGCTCATCCTGTCCACCTGCAATCGGGTGGAATTCCTGGTTGTCGGCGATCCCCGAAACGATCCCATTGCTGAAGTCATCGATTTCTGGGGCTCCACCTGCTCCTTTGATCCGGAAACCATCAGGAATCACATCTATTCCTATCAGGGGCTCGAAGCCGTCCGTCACCTCTTCACCGTGGCCTCCAGCCTCGATTCCATGATCCTCGGCGAACCCCAGATTCTCGGCCAGCTCAAGCAGGCCTATCGCAAGGCCGTGGAACACGGCAGCGCACGGGTCATCGTCAGCCGGGCCCTGCACAAGGCCTTTTCCGTGGCCAAACGGGTGCGCACGGAAACCGCCATTGCCTCCAATGCGGTGTCCATCAGCTATGCGGCCGTTGAGCTTGCCAAACGCATCTTCGGCGATCTTTCGCCCCAGCGGGCCATGCTCGTGGGGGCGGGGGAAATGGCCGAACTCGCCGCCACCCATCTGCTGAACGCAGGCATTCAGGGCATCACCGTAGCCAACAGAACGTTGTGCCGGGGCGAGGAATTGGCGGAAAAATTCAACGGCAATGCCGTTGCCTTCGAGAATCTTACCGAGCATCTGCCGGACGGGGATATCGTCATCAGCTCCACGGGATCGCAGCACACGGTCATCAGGGCCAGGGAGATCAAAAAAGTCCTCAAGAAACGCAGACACCGACCCATGTTTTTCATCGATATCGCGGTCCCCCGGGATATCGACCCCGACGTGAACGGCCTGGACAACGTGTATCTCTACGATATCGACGATCTCAAGGAAGTGGTGGAGGAGAACCTCGCGGAACGCAAGGAAGAGGCGGGCAAGGCTGAAGGCATTGTCAAGGAAGAGGTGAACAGCTTTGCGTTGTGGCTCAAGTCCCTGGCCCTCAAGCCGACCATTGTGGACCTGTTGGAGCGGGGTGAGACCATTGCGGAAAAGGAGATCAAGAAGACCCTCAAGTCACTGGGTCCCGAAGTGTCGCCGGACGTCAACGATGCCCTTCATGTCCTGGCCCACTCCCTCATCGGCAAATTGTACTGCGAACCCATCGCCTTTCTCAAACGAAGGAGCAAGGAAGAGGGCACCATCACCCGTTGCATCCACGATACCCGGCGCATGTTCAATCTCGATGACGAACATGTTCCCGAAGATGCCCACACAACGCGTAAAAACGGAACATGTTCCGACCAAACCATAAACGAACAACTTTCTCAGCGGAAATGATCCGCCCGAATCAATCACGACCCAAGGAAAACACCATGCGATCCTATCAGATAGACGAATTCACTCCCGAACAGATAGACACCATCAACGCCCGGTTCACGGAAAAAGGATTTGCCAGTTCCATCCCCCTGCTCTTCCAGATTCCCCTGCCCGATGATCTCATGGGTCCCGAACAGAGCGAGCATGCAGAATCCTGCGGTCCCTTCTACATGGCCGTGGAGACCGGCAAGGACTGGCTCAGGCTCGAGTTTCTGGTAAGGGCCCGGCAGATCCTGCGCTGTTCCTGCGTGGCCTATGCCACCAAGGAGCAAAGGGATTTCATGATGGACTACATCGATACCACATTGAAAGAATGGGACATCCCTGTCTGAGATGACCTGCCCGCGTCTTCAGGACCTCCCTGCCAAATGGGCTCACTTCTGCCTGGGCATCGAACGATTCGTGGCCACCGAACTCGAAACCCGGCTGGCGGATTCCACGCTGGTCGTTGGCTATTCCACGGGCCTCGACTCCACGGCTCTTTTGCACATTTTCCATCTCCTGACCCCGCGGCTCAACCTGCGTCTGGTCGGAGCCAATCTCGACCACATGCTCCGGCCCGAGGCTGCCCGGGAACAGGAGATTGCCCAGGACACCTGCCGTCGCTTGCGCATCCCCTTTGAAGGCACGTCCAGCGATATCCCGGCCATAGCACGACAAACCGGCCAGGGACTCGAAGAAGCCGCACGGAACGAACGTTACCGCTTTCTGGAAGAAGTCAGAACAAAGCACAACGCCGATTGCATCCTCACAGCCCACCATGCCGACGACCTGGCCGAAGACGTGCTCATGCGTCTCATGCGCGGCACGGGCTGGCCCGCTCTGGCAGGGATGCAGGGCGTCGACCGCAACCGGCACCTCCTGCGCCCCCTCCTGGCGACCCCCAAGCACACCCTCGAAGATTTCCTCAACCATCTCGGCATCGGGTGGGAAGAGGACGCAAGCAATGCAGACACCGCATTTTTGCGCAACCGGGTTCGAAAAAACATACTCCCCCTCTTTCTCGAGGAGAACCCGGGTTTTCTCGAAACCGTGAACCAGTTATGGAAATGCGGTCAGGCCGACCGAACATTCTGGGAACGCAGAATCCCGGACCATCTGGGTGGTCAGGAAAGATGCATCCCTGCCCATCTGTCCGCCCTGGACAAAGCCGAACGCTTGCGCTTGATCAAACATACCCTGGAGACCATGGGTCCAGGTCAGGCATTGGCGGCTTCGATCTTCAAGCTGGACGGACTCTGGCAGCAGCAGGCAACGGGCAAAACCGTGCAATTCCCCGGCGGCAAGACCGCGACGATCACCAGAGAGGGGATCGTCTTCGGATTCGACAAAAAAATCCCAAAACCGTAGGGGCGGACCTGTGTGTCCGCCCAATTGGATGCGCCATGCCAAAAAAACAAAATTGTTTCAGAGAGAACCGCAGATCGAGCGTATTTTCCCGATGATCGACCCGGCAAAGAAGGGCGGACACACAGGTCCGCCCCTACGGGTTCCCCGCGCTCCAAATCCTCGCCACCTCATCTCTATGTTCGTCGAGATACCGCTCCACCGTCTCGGGCACGAGATACCGAATACTCTGACCTCTCATCCATTTCTCCCGGATCATGGACGAACTGATATCGAGCCGGTTCATCTCAAGGAAAAAGATATCATGGAGTCCTTGTGGAAGCGTCCACCCCGAAGCGGTCATACGCCTTTCGGGCCATATGCTTCTGATCAAGTCATCCGATCCGTTTCGATCCAGGCCTCCCCGACAGACAAGGACCAGATGGGCCAATCCCGGAAGCTCGCAGGCCTTGTACCATGCCGCAAAATGGACAAGGTCCTCGCTGCCCATGATGAAAAAAAGCCTGGTTTTGGGATGGATCTTCCGGTACTCCTGCAAGGTATCATAGCTATAGGACAGCCCCTTGCGACGTGATTCCAGATCGTTGACCAGCATGCCGTCAAGATCCCGGACGGCTTCGCGCAAGATGTGGGATCTCACAGCAAAAGGAAGCAGATTCCTGCCGTGCTTGTGAGGTGGAGTCGCCGCAGGCACAAGCTCCATGCGGGTCAGAGCCAGCTGTTCCCGAACTTCCAGCGCCAAACGCAGATGCGCGATATGGGGAGGGTTGAAGGACCCTCCGAGGATGCCGATGGATTGCATAGGTTATCCAATGAAAAAGGGGGGTGGGGAGAGAAAGATTTTCCGGCCGTGTGGGTGCGAAAAATTCAGATGTGTACCCGGTCACATATGCCCTGCACGAGCAAACTGCAACATTCCATGATTCCGTACAGTTCCCGGTCCCTTGCCCCCAGACAGCCCCATTTTTCCTGTTACCGATCGCTATTATGCTTTGATTTTTGTGGTTTTGTATGACAAAAAAGCCACGTCATCGCCCTTCAGCCTGACAACACCACATCGCATCATTGACCAACCACAAGGGGCCTTCTTCTTCCATGGACGTCAAATCCATTCTGGGCAAAATCGACAAGGACTTCATCCTTTCCAAGGCCGAAAAACTCGGGAATTCGGATTTCGGCAAGGTTCTCAAGGAATCAGAAACCATCCGGAAGCTGGCGGCCAAAGACGGGCCGCTTCAAAAGTTTCTCAGCGACGTCACCCTGCTCATCGCCCTGGTCAAAGACTATTATACGGGAACCTATCGCGATATCCCGGTCAAAAGCGTGGCTGCCATTGCCTTCACCCTGCTCTATGTGCTCAATCCCCTCGATCTGATTCCGGATTTTCTGCCCGGGATCGGCCAGCTCGATGACGCGGCGGTTGTGGCCCTGTGCCTCAAGATCATCAGCGACGACCTCACAACGTACAAAGAGCACAAAAACGGAAAACCGGATGACAAACCCTGAAGTCCCTACCACGATCACTGCACATCATACCCACTTCAACCCACCATTCGCCATGAACCAATTTCGCATACTCTGTCGCACCCTTGTAATGGCCCTCTTCATGATCGTTTTCTGCTTTTCCGGATCAGGAAGAAGCGAGCTCGCCCCATTCAATGCTGACGACGTACCTGCCAGGCCGGATTATGCACAAGCCGGCAGCTGGCTGGCCCTGCCCGACAATCCGGATCGATACTGCGTGGACGTGTTCTGGGTCTATCCCACCATCAATTCCGATGCCACCCGGTGGCTCATGAATATCACGGATGCAACGTTGCGCGCCAAGGCAGACAACACGCTCACCACCCAGGCGAGCGTGTTCAGTATCCAGGCCAATCTCTACGCCCCCCTGTACCGCCAGATGAATCTGGCCGGGCTGGCCCTCTCGGAAAACGAGCGAAACACCATCATGTCCTACGGCAAAGAGGATGTATGGCGGGCCTTGAACCATTATCTCACCCACAACAACAAGGGCAGACCCTTCATCCTTGCCGGGCACAGTCAGGGTTCCAACATCCTGGTGGATCTCATGATCGACCATTGGGGGAAGCTTGGAGTGGAAAAGCGCCTGGTTGCAGCATACCTCATCGGGTGGTCCGTGACTCCCGAGAATCTGCAAACCAACCCGGCCCTGGATATCTGCGAATCCTCCAGCCAGACCGGATGCATCGTGGCCTACAATACCATGGCTCCGGGAAAACAGAAAGATGCCCCCACACGCA
The DNA here is from genome assembly GCA_964458145.1 of uncultured Desulfovibrionales bacterium. GTDB lineage: Bacteria > Desulfobacterota > Desulfovibrionia > Desulfovibrionales > Desulfomicrobiaceae > Desulfoplanes. Next base: position 5,160 of record CAYWJL010000039.1, read on the forward strand.
TCCCCGAAACCTTTGTGGTCAATCCCCTCACATGGAAGACAACGAGCCAAAAAGGTCCCGCCGCACTGAACCGGGGTTCGGCCTTTTTCCAGGATGACGGCACGGTTCTCATCCGCCCGGGCTTCACCTCCGCCCAAATCATCGATTCCGGACTCGTTGTGGAACCGGCAGATCCTTCCCTGCTGGCTGCACCAATGAGCGCCTTCCCCCAGGGGGTCTATCATCCCTTTGACTATGCGTTGTTTTACCGGAACCTGATTGCCAATACCGCCGAACGGATACAGAAAATGCTCGAAAAAAAATGAACCGGAATCAGCTGGAAAACATGATCCTGGGGCAACATAAGCATCTGCCCATAACGATTTCCCGGCTCAGCCGTTGAAAAACATGACGTTTCATCTGCCTGTCGAACAACCCTGGTGAAAAAAGCCATGCAAAATCCCCCTTCCATTGCAGAATCTCCGGCTACCTGTCCGCCCGTGAACGGGAACAGAGAAATCCAGGAGATCCTCACGACCATCTCCTCCATCTTCATCCGCCTCAATCACGAAATGCGGGTCGAACGATGGAATCAGGCCGCGACCAGAATCCTCGGGATTTCCGATACCCAGACAATAGGACAAGTCTTCACGGACCTTCCCATCGAGTGGGACATTCACAAAATCACCACCCAGCTCGAACAATGCAGCACCCTTCGGCAGATCACGAACATCGAGGACATCAACTTCATCCAGACCAATGGCCGGCCGGGCCTTTTGGGAATCACGGTCCATCCCATCGTGAACCATGACGACTTCCAGGGATTCATCCTGCTGGGAGCCGACATCACCGGCAAAAAAGTCATGCAGGCCCAGTGGGTTCATGCGCAAAAACTCGAGGCTCTGGGACAACTCTCCTCAGCCATTTCCCATGAGATCAACACCCCGGTTCAATACATCGGCGACAACCTGGATTTCATGATCGAATCCATCCAGGATCTCCAGGCATACATCGGGCTGTGCGAAAAACTCATCGCAACGGCCACGCAGGGTACATCCAACAATGCATTACTGGATCAACTGCAGGAAAACGCACAGGATATCGACCTTGAGTTTCTCAACGAAGAGATGCCCAAAGCGCTCACCCGATCCCTGGAAGGAGTGCATCAGATCGCAAAGATCGTCCGATCCATGAAAGAATTTTCCCACCCGGGATGCCATCACAAATCCCATGTGGATATCAATCAGGGACTCATCAGCACGGTCACGGTCACGAAAAATATCTGGAAGTACGAGGCCGACGTACATACCCGGCTGGACAACGACCTTCCCCGCATATGGGCCCACAGTAACGCCCTCAACCAGGTCTTCCTGAACATGATCATCAACGCGGTCCAGGCCATTGGAGAAACGCGGCGCAACGATCCCGACCGTGCAAAGGGAACCATCACCATCAGGACGTGGTCGAACCCGGAAACGGTGTTCATACAAATCAGCGATGACGGTCCCGGCATCCCGGAAGATCTCCAGGATCGCATATTCGACCCGTTTTTCACCACCAGAGACGTGGGCGCTGGGAGCGGCCAGGGCCTTTTCATGAGCCACCAGGTCATTGTAGATGATCATGGCGGACATATCAGTGTGGAATCCAGACCGGGTCAAACGGACTTCACCATCGAACTCCCGATTGAGACATGACCGGCACGAATCATCTCATGCGGCAAGCCGCAGTTTTACGTTTTACGTTTTAGGTTTTACGTTTTACGTTCAAGCGGTTATAAAATTTTCTTGGTTTTTATACCAGAATCTTTTGAGTAAGGTACTAAGATGCCTTCCATTACAGTACCCAATCTCCCGATTCTCCCCGTCCTTGGAGATCTCTCAAACGCCCTTGCTACGCACACGAGGACCATTCTTCAGGCTCTTCCCGGAGCCGGCAAAACCACCATCGTGCCTTTGCACCTGATGCATGAGCCCTGGCTCGGGGGCCGCAAGATTCTGGTTCTCGAACCGCGCCGACTTGCCGCCAGGGCCGCCTGCATGCGCATGGCTGACCTTCTCGGCCAGTCTCCCGGACAGGACATCGGGTACATCACCCGTCTGGACACACGGACATCCAGACAGGCCCGCGTGGAAATACTCACCGAAGGCATCCTGACACGACGCATCCAGAACGATCCCGAACTTTCCGATGTGGGGATGATCATCTTCGACGAGTTCCACGAGCGATCCATCCACGCCGATCTCGGCCTGACCCTCTGCCTGGATATCCAGAACAATCTGCGCGACGACCTGCGCATCATGGTCATGTCGGCGACCCTGGATTCCAGGACCATTCTTCAGACACTCGGCGAAGCGACCCCGGTTATCACTACCCCCGGGCAATGCCATCCCGTCACCACCCGGTATCTCCCTGCGGCACAGGGTACGTGGATTGAAAACCACACAGCCCATGCCATAGCCAAAGCCCTTGCCGAAGAATCCGGCAGCATCCTTGCCTTTCTGCCCGGTGTGCCGGAGATTTCACGGGTCCTCGGACTGCTTGCATCCGCCGACCTGCCTGACCATGTTCGCGTTTTCCCCCTGTTCGGCAATCAGAGCCGGGAGGAACAGGACAGAGCGCTCAAGCCGGCTCCCAAAGGTTCCCGCAAGGTGGTCCTTGCCACCTCCATTGCCGAGACATCACTGACCATCGAAGGCATCCGCCTTGTCATCGATGCGGGGCTGTGTCGCGTTTCCAGATATTCTCCCCGAACCGGCATGGACCGGCTGGAAACCATTGCCGTATCCAAAAGTTCGGCGGATCAGCGTCGGGGCAGGGCCGGACGTCTCGAACCGGGCGTGTGTTTTCGTTTGTGGAGCACATCACGGCACGCCTCCCTTCCGGATCACCTTCCTCCCGAGATTACGACCAGGGACCTGTGCGACCTGATCCTGACCCTTGCCGACTGGGGCACCACCGATCTTGCCGAGCTCGACTGGATCACCCCGCCTCCCAAGGCCCATCAGGACAAAGCCCGATCGCTGCTCATCCGTCTCGGAGCTCTGGACGAGAAGGGACGGATAACCCCGCACGGACGGGAGATCCAGAAACTGGGCACGCATCCCAGGCTCGCCCATCTCATGCTGGAAGCTCGGGAACAAAATCTGACATGGACAGGATGTGTGACTGCCGCCCTGTTCATGGAACGGGACATTTTTGAACATGCCCGCGGCAGCCAAAGGGAACGGGACCTCCGCCTCAGACTCGATGCCCTGGATCATGTGATCCGCAACCGCCAACCTGTCCACCGGGTCAATGGTGCGGTCTGTAAACGGGTCCTCACCCAGGCACGTCTCTGGAAACGCAAGATCAACGCCGGGGACGAAAAGCTCGTGCCTGAATCCTGCGGCAACCTGCTGGCCCTGGCCTTTCCCGACCGTATCGGACGCCGCCGATCGGATGCAAACGATGAAACCGGTTACCTGCTGGCAGGTGGCAAGGCCGCCAGATTCCCCGGCCTCGATCCTTTGACGGCCTTTTCCTGGCTGGTCATTCCGGAACTCGACGACAAGGGAAGCGACGCCACAGTGCACATGGCCGCCCCCGTTGATCAGGACTGGCTTGAACACCACCTCGAGGGCATGTGGAACAACCGGCAATCTTATTCCTTCGACCCGGTCCGCAAAGAAGCATCGGCCCGGGACATCCTGACGTTCGGCAAGATACCGGTCCGATCATCATATTGTCCCGATCCTGATACGCAACGACTTCAGGAGGTCACCCTCCAGGCCATTCGGGATCAGGGAATGTCCCTGCTTCCCTGGAAGAAAACCAGCCGTTCATGGCTCGCACGGGTGCGCTTTCTCCTGAAGCATGACGTAGATCTCCCTGCCCATGATGACAAAACCCTGCTCGACGAGCTGGAAGTCTGGCTCGCGCCCTTTTTCTCCCAGCCCGTCCCCCGGATTGAAAAAGTAGATCTTCTGAATGCCCTTAAATCACGACTTTCATGGACAGAGCAGCAAACGGTCACCAGGGAGGCACCCACCCATATGACCGTTCCCAGCGGCTCGCGCATCCCCCTGGATTATTCAGGTGACGTGCCCGTGCTGGCAGTCCGCATCCAGGAAGTCTTCGGCTGGCAGGAATCCCCAAAAATAGCGGGCGGCACGGTCGGCGTATGCATCCACCTCCTCTCCCCGGCCCATCGACCCGTCCAGATCACCTCGGACCTGGCCGGGTTCTGGAAGACCGGGTATCCGGAGGTGAAAAAAGAGCTCAAGGGACGTTATCCCAAACATTATTGGCCCGATGATCCCCTGACGGCCCGGGCCACGAAAAAAACCAAGAAAGGCATGGGAATGTAAGGCCATGCCTTTTCCTGAGAACTCCGTATGGGCAGACCCAGTGCCTGTCCTGATTTGTGCAAATTGCATATTGTCTGCCGAATGAAAGGGCGGACACACAGGTCCGCCCCTACGGGTGAGGTGTTATCCATTGCGATATGCGCACACCCCATACCACCCGAAACAGACTCCGATTTGAACGTCAGATCCTTCAACCCGACATCCGAGGATTCTCATGAAAAATCATCTTCTCCTCATTTGGCTGGTCGTAACGTGCTGTTTTCTCGCCGGTTGCGAATCAAACGGCTCCAGCGATGCAGAACATTTCACACCCCAGCTCGAGCAGGGGCTGGCATCGGCTGTCTCGGCCAACAACGCTCCAGGAGGCGTACTTGCGGTTCGGTTTGCTGATGGATCCTCCATGCAGGCAGCCTCGGGCGATGCCACCCTCGGACAGGCCAACCTGGCCATCGGTGCCGACATGGGCAGCAACGCCACACCATCCTCGCCCATGGAGACCACGGATCGTTTCCGCATCGGCAGTGTCACCAAGACATTCATCGGCACAGCCATCCTGCTCCTGGTCAAAGACGGGCTGCTCTCCCTTGATGATACCTTGGAAGCAATACTGCCCGGCACATACAGCAAAGGTTCACAGGTCACCATCCGGCAGCTTCTCGACCACAGCAGCTCCATCCCTAATTATACAAATACCGCTGCTTTTGTAGATAGGTATATCGAGGATCTCGAGCACGAGTGGACCACGGAGGAACTCATCGATCTCATCGATGACCAGCCTCTTCAGGATGTCCCGGGCCGCGAGGGATACTACAGCAATACCAACTACCTGTTTTTGGGGATGATCATCGAACGGCTGAGCGGAAGAAACGTGGAGGAATTTCTGCAGACAAACATTTTCGATCCTCTTGGCCTGGAAAACACCTATTTCCCAACGGAAAACACCATTGCGGGCAATCACGCCGACGGATACTTCGATTACAATGAAGATGGCAGGTTCGAAGCCGACGAAAAGGCCACCGATCAAAGCCCCACCGCCAGCTGGGCCGCGGGAGCGATCATCTCGACCCCGGATGATCTTCTTATCTGGATCGAGGAACTCATGAGCGGTACCCTTCTCACCCAGGAACTCCAGGCGGAACGCATGAAATTGAACATTCCCTATCACGGTGCACCTGCCGGGGTCTATCTGGGACTGGGGATTGCAGACCTCCTGGGCCCCATCGGTCACACCGGCGGGGTCGCCGGATACACGACCTACCTGTTCAGGTACAAGGGCGTGGATTTCGTAACCTATTCCAACGGCTATCACACCACCGAAGATGGCGCCGACATTGCCAAGGTAATCTTCGAAACGGCCAAAGATATCGTTTTTGACGAAGACGAGTAATGGATCGAATCGTGCGTCGCCCTTGGGGAGAAGACAGAGAACAGACAAAAAAAATCCCGGCTCATCCGTCAAAAGCGTGCTTGCCCCAAACACTCTTCAGTTGTTTGATGACAACGAGTTTCCAGATGAGAACACCGTCCGGGATATTCTTGGTAACATATCGAATACAAAAACAATGTAGCTCCCCTCCCGTAGTTCAGGGAGGGGCTGGGGGAGGGTTTCAAACGGCTGGACAAAGGCACCGATTATACGACCCGCCCCTAGCCCCGCCCTTACCAGGGTGGGGGAT